>CAZYSW010000124.1:4911-13115 GCA_964650105.1 uncultured Nannocystaceae bacterium | reverse complement strand
CATGCCGAGCACGCCATGGCGATGCGGCGGCTGGAAATGAAGGCCGAAGCCATCAAAAAGAAAGCCGCGCCGCGCGATCTTGATGTAGCCGACCTCGTCCATGTCGAGCTGCCCCTCGAAGATGTTGCTGTTGGGCTGATGCCCGATCGCCAAGAACAGCCCCGTGACCTCGAGCGTCTCGCTGGGTCCACCGGTGGTGTCGCGCAGCAAGAGCCCGGTGACCCGATCCTCACCGAGCACGTCCTCGACCTCGCGATTCCAGTGGACGGTGATCTTCGGATTGGCGAGCGCGCGCTCTTGCATGATCTTGCTGGCGCGGAACGAGTCTCGCCGGTGGACGATGTGGACCGACCGACACATGCGGGTGAGGAACAACGCCTCTTCCATGGCGGTGTCGCCTCCTCCCACCACGGCCACGTCCTGGTCGCGGTAGAAGGCTCCGTCACAGGTCGCGCAGGCGGTCACGCCACCACCCGACCGTCGCAGACGCTGCTCGTTGGGCAGGCCGAGCCACTTCGCGCTGGCCCCCGTCGCCACGATCAGCGCGTCGCACTCGTACACGTCGGTGTCGCCGTGGACCACGAACGGTCGCTTGGACAGATCGACGCGCGTGGCGAGGTCGTAGACGATGTTCGTCCCGAAGCGCTCGGCCTGTTGCCGGAAGTCCTCCATCATCTCCGGCCCGCTGATGCCCTTGGGGTAGCCCGGATAGTTCTCCACGTCCGTGGTGGTCGTGAGCTGTCCCCCGGGCTCGGGCCCCGCCAACAGCATCGGCTGCAACCCTGCACGCGCCGTGTAGAGCGCGGCCGTGTAGCCTGCTGGACCTGCACCCAAGATCAGAACTCTGGTTCGATGCGTCTGGCCGCCCATGCGTCGGCGCAGCATACTCGCTGTCACCCGCGCATGCGGCCCCCCGACACCCACCGACCGAAGCGATGACACGAGGGCCGGACGGCGCGGAAGCCCGCCCGTGCGCGCAAAATGCGCCAGTCAGTCTCGGGACTCGCGGAGCTCGGCCTGCGTCAGGATGTCGCCGAGGAACTGCTGCTCGTGGGCGCGATCGAACACGTAGCCGCGGATGCGCAGGCGCAAGGCACCGTTGGGATCGGCGATGGCGAACACCTCGGGCATGCGGCCGGGGGCGGCAAACGGTGACAAGAGCGCGGCCTCGGTGCACCGGCGCGTGGCCTCCTCGACGTCGAGCCCCGGCGGCAGCGGGATCTCCAGCTCGCAGGGGGCATCGCGGCCGCTGGAATCGAGCCGCTGCACGGTCGCGGCCACGAAGGTGCGATTGGGGATCGTGATCTCGGTCTGATCGCTCTTGCGCAGGACGATGCTGCGCAAGCCGAGGTGCACCAGTCGGCCCTCGTGTCCGTCGATGCGCAGATCGTCACCGAGTCGGTGTCGCCCCTCGACCGCCATCGCGAGGCCGGCCAGGAGGTCGCGTGTCAACGGAAGCGCGGCCACGAACAGCGCCAACAGCATCACGCTCTTGGCCGCGAGCTCGAAACCGGTCGCCGAGGACAGCAGACGCAGCCCGGCGAGCCAGGCCGCCGACGCCCAGCTCGAGACGGCCAGGAGATTGAGCCAACGCTGCCATCGGCGCAGCGCCGGCGCAGCCCCGGCGCGCATGGCAACGAACGTCGCGAAGGTGGCAAAGGCGATCGCGGCCAGCGTGAAGCCGAGGTTGGGTGCGAACCGGGGAACGACGGTGCTCGCCTCCGACATCATCTCGAACGACAGCGACGTGTGCGTGATCATGGTGCCTCAGATCAGATTGTGCTGGCGCAGCTCCTGCGTGATCGGTTGAGCCACCCGGGTGGGGATTGCGACGAGGACGTCCTCGGCGGCCGCGATCCCCACCCGCCACGGTTCGAGCTCGACGAGACCGAGGTGGGCGAGGCGACCGAGCTCCGCATCGAGGAAGGTGTCCTGGATGCCCGGACACGACAGGAGATCGGCCTTGGTCAACGGGCCGTGCAGGACGAGGAGGGCGAGGAGCATCCGGCTGTGCAACGGGAGCGTCTCGAGCAGCGGCGAGGGGACGGCGGGCAACGATCCGATCACCGCGCGCGACGGATCGGCCGGATCGACGTCGATGGCGGCCAGCCACAGGCGCAACGCCTGGCGCACGTTCCCGCCGGCGAGCGTCGCGATGCGGTCGTAGGTCGCCTCGGGGATGCCCCGCAAGGCACGCCACGCCGAAACCGGCCCCCGGCTCCAGTCGACGAGCGTGGGCGTCGAGGTCCGGATCCGCAGCGCGTAGCCCGACAAGCGATGGCGCACGGTGAGGATCTCCTGGATCTGACGCGGCCCCAGCGGCCCCACCTCGATGATGTCGGGGATCCGTGCGCGCAGCTCCAGCGCCGGGTCGAGCAGCCGCGCCGCAGGCTCGGCCAACACCACGATCCAGAGAATCCGATCGTCGCTGGCGGTGACCAGCTCGAAGAAGCTCCGCATCCGCGCCAGCCCCTCGGGGGTCCGCCGAAACAGACGCTCGGCGTTCTCGATCACCACGGCGCGGCGCCGCAACGGCTCCAGTGCGCCCTCCCCTCGGACCCGCGCGGCGAGGTCGGCGAAGCTCGTCCGCTGTCGCCAGCCCGCGGCCTCGGCGAGCCGAGGGGCGACGTCGCGCTCGGCCTGCAACGCGGGCGACAGCCGGATCCAGCCGATCTCCAGCTCGGCGAGCTCGTCCGACAGGATCTGACGCACCAGCGTCCGCTTGCCGCTGCCGCGATCGCCCCGCAGCAGGATCCCCCCGCGTCGCCCCTTCGTCCAGCGCTGCACCGCCGCGCGAAGCTGCGCCGCCTCGGGCCGGTCGACGATCAGACCCACGCTCTCGGCGGGCACCGACGTGAAGAGCCGTTGGTAGACCTCCGGCATTCTCGATCGATCCCCCAGCAGCAGCCGGCGATACGCGGCCTCTTCCTCGAGTGTGCTCCGCTCGGCGAACAGGGCGGCCACCTCGTCGCGAACCCGGGTGAACCGCCGCATGCCCCATCGCGCGATCCTCCGTTGCCGCTCGCGGATCCACCGGGTCGCAACGGCCGCGGGCCGGGGCTCTTCCGCCCGCCGGAGCTGGCGTCCGATCTCCGTCCACTGCCGCGCCGAGATCGGACCGAGCCCGTCGTCGATCGCACGCCGGGTGCGCTCGGCCACCTCCCGCAGGCTCGACGTGACGGCGGTCTCCAGATCGGATCGCGCGCGTTCGATCAGCGCCGACACCCGTTCGCCCAGCCCCTCGTCCACCTGCAGCGAGGCGTCGGCGGCGTGAGCGTGATAGTCGACGACCTGGCGGGCGTGATGAAGGCCGACGCGAATGCGGCCGAGCGCCGACTCGATCTGCTCGTCGGCCGTGGCCACCGCGACCGCGAGCTCGCGCATCATGCTCTGGTCGAGCCAGGCACGCAGGCGCACCTCCGTCCGACGTACCTCGCGTTCGGACGTCATCGTGCCCTCGGGATCCTGGAGCGGCGCGACGATCTCGGGGACGTCCGACAGCGCCCTGCGCTGCGCCTGGGCACGTCGACCGAGCTGCGCCTGGACCTGGATCCGACGGCCGGCCTGCTCGAGCGCCGCGATGGCCGCATCGACGGCCGCCTGCAACGCGTCCGCGGGGCGAGCCGTCTGCACGTCGGTGCTCGACGGGCCTTCGCCCGCGTCCTCGGTCGGCGGCTCGACCTCGCCGCGCCCCCAGGCCGCACACGCGACGATGGCCCGGGCCAGGCTGTCGCGCGCCGGACCGAGCTTCTTTTGCATCGACGCGGCGTGACGACGCACGGCGTCGCTCGTCCACGCCGCGGTCGCCTGCGCGTGGGCCAGCGCATCGGCGTCGTCATGCAAGCCCCTCGACAGCTCGCGATCGCGCTCCAGCCGTTCGTGGAGCTCCGCCGTCGCGGCCTGTGCGGTGTCGTAGCGCCGCGAGACCCGATACCGCCACGACGGATACTCGAGCGTTCCCGCCAGCTCGATCGCTTCGAGGAACGCGTTCCAGGCCCCGACCAGCGAGCGCGTCAGCGCCTGCTCGAGGCTTCGGTCGGCGGCCTCGATGCGCTCGAGGAGCGCGCGCTCGCGTTCTTCGGCCTGCGCGCGCACTCGCTCCAGGCGCTCGGCCAGCGAGGATGGACCCGAGGGCTCGACTTTCGCGGCGCGTGTGGACTGCGACGCGGCCGGGTCCGGGCTCGTGGGTGTCGGCGTCGCGTCGAGCAGACTCGCGACGTCTCGTCGCGTGAGCCGATAGTGCTCAGCCAGTGCTTGCCACAGCTCCGCCTCGCGCGGGCGCAGCGAGCTCCACAACGCCGCGGGCACGTCCAGCGCCACGTGGTATCGCCACAACCGCCCGGTGGGGACGGTGCGCATGCCGGGACCGAAGATCGCGCGACGAACCCTTCGGCCGAACCGGATGAGCCGCGGCACCAGGCCGCCGCGCGGCTCGAACAGCGAAGGATCACGCGGGATGCGATGGGCCGAGGAGAAAAGCTCGGCCCCCGTCAGCCGCTTGCCGATCTCGCGCACGAACGTCGGTGCCACCGGGAGTAAATCCGGCCGGGACCATCGCCGCGCCGCGCCGGTGACCGCTCGGTCGAGCTCGTGCACGATCGCCTGGACGTCCGCCTCCTGCACCGTCTCGTCCGGCGTGAGCTCGATTTCGCGGGCCGTGGCCCGGGTGATCGAGTGCGCGAGACCGGCGATCAGCTCGCCGCGCTCTCGGCAGCGTTGCATGGCACCGCCGCGGATCTCCGACGCCACCAGGTCCGTCACCAGACGATGCAACTCGCCCAGCCGCCGGCCGAGCGCGCCCTCGGCGATCCGCGGCGCGGCCAACTCGGCCGTGGTCGCGTCGGTGCTCGCCCGGTCCTTGCGCTCGGCCAGCTCCTCGGCGCCGCGCTCTCGGGCCGCGGCCGACTCCCCCATGGCGTCCAGGGCCCGCGCCAGGAAGGCGGGGCCGCCCACCACGTAGAACAGGATGGTCGCCATGGTCACGGTCTGCACCGCACCACCCCACCCCGGGATGGCCTGCGCCACCATGGCGGCGAGCACCAGGTCGACGCCCCCTTGCGAGAAGAAGCTGACCTGCAGATGCCCGCGCGTGACGTCGTCGACGCGGGCCAGTCGCGCCCCCACGCCGATGCCGAAGTAGAAGAGGCTGCAACGAACGGCGACCAGCGTGAGCGTCAGCGGCAGGTACACGCTGACCGAGACCAGGTCGAGCGCGGCGGCCTGCGTGGTGAAGTAGATGACGAAGACCGGCAGCGCGATGCGCTCGAAGGCGTGGATCAGGGTGTGCCCGTGCGAGGAGAAATTCTGGACGACGAACCCGGCCACCAAGAACGCCAGCAAGGTCTCCGCGTGTAGGCGCGAGGCGACGAAGGTGGTGACGAAGATGACCGCCAGCGAAAAGAGCAGGAGCTCTCGCTGGACCAGGCGCAGATAGACGATGAAGACGATCCCCACCAGGATCCCGAGCAGGATCGCCCAGCCGAACTCGGCCGCGATCGACGGCAGCGCCCCGAGCAGGGCGTCGGCCGAGAATCCCTCCGGCGAGACCAGCAGCTTGGCGAGCGCCAGCACCAGCAGGAACGTGGCCACCAGCACCAGATCGGCGAGCACCACGATCGCCAGCACCAGCGAGGTGAATCGGCCGTGCGCGCGGACCTCTTGCAGCAGCGCCAGCGTGGCCGAGGGGCTCATGCCCACCGACAGCGCCGCGATGAGCAGAGCCGCCGCCACCCGCCCCGGTGTGGGAACGTCCGCGAGAAAGGGGATCAGGTCCGGGAGCAGCCAGGCCATGCCCAACACGACGCCCGCCACCGTGGGGAGGACCAGCGCGAAGGTGACGGCGGTGATCGCCGCCACCTTCTTGAAGCTCTCCCGCAGCTCGGGGAGCTGGATCTCGCCACCGCCCATGGTGCCGATCACCCCGACGGCCAAGACGTTGACCAGCCCCAGATCGCCGATCACGGTGGGCGAAAGCGGGGCCGGGTCGACCGAGCCGAACACCAAGGAGGCCAGCGACGGCCCGAACACGATGCCCGCCGCGAGATACCCGAGCAGCGCGGGCAGCCGAAAGTCGCGGAAGATCGCCCCCATCGCGCTGGCCGCGAGCAGGATGAACCCGGTGGACACCAGCGTGCGAGTGTCGAACGGCAGCGTTGGTCCCTCGACGACCTCGGCCTGTCCCACCAGGAACATCAGCCCGAGCAACATCACCAGGACCAGGATGTGCCGCACTCAGACCTCTTCCCCGGGCTCGAAGCCACCGCGCCGCGCCCGGCCTTCGGCCGGAACGTCCGCCACGTCGAGCAACCAGCGTCGCACGCTCCGCAGCGAACCGAGCTCGATCAACACGATGGAGACCAAAAGCGGAGCATAGACGTCCCGCATGCCGGGCACGTCCCCGTAGACCAGGCGCAGGCTCAGCAAGACCGCGATGGTCAAGCCGCCCGCGGGCAGCGTGGCTGCGCCGACGTCCATGGGAGGGCTGAACAACCGCGACGACAGGGCCCCCCCCCCCCCCCCCCCCCACCCCCCCCGACCCGCCCAACCGGGGGCCCAAGCGGACGTGCACCCCACCCCCGTGAACCACACCAGCCCCGCGAAGAAATACATCGCGATCACGAACGGGCGCTTGATGTTGATCATCAAGCGGGTCACCTCGGGCGCCTGCCGGCAGGTGCGGCCGACGATCACCCCCGTCACGAAGCACACGAAGATCCCCGACACGTACATCGAGTACGCCATGCCGCCGGCCAGGAACACGAAGCCGAGCAGCACCGTGAGCAGGACCCGAGACTCGATCTGCCGGTGCACGATGACCCCGAACAGCATCCCCAGGACGAACCCGATGCCCACCTGCACGCCCAGGCTCCCGGCCGCATCCACGGCGGGGCGCAACGACAACACGCTCGAAGGGGCCAGCAGTGCATACAGGATGCCCAGCCCGATGGTGGCGATCGCCGGCAGGACGTTGGCGACCAGCGCGGCCTGGTGAGGTGCGGGACCCCGCGCGCGCAGGTGGGTCGCCATACCGCGCACCGCCACCGCGTCGCTTCCCAGCGCCACGACCCCGCCCGCGATGATGGCCCCGGTCCACGCCGCGTCGGCCGCCAGGTCGAAGCCCAAGAGCGCCATCGCGGCCAACGGAAGGCCGGTGACGGCGGCGGCCGTGGTCGTGGCCAAGAGCGCGCCGCTCAGCCACACGCGGCCGCGTCGAACGACCGTCTTCGTCATCAGCTCCAGCCCGGTCAACATCCCGAGCGCCCCCGACCCGAGCAGCAGCATGGGTCGGATCGCCCGCGCGATGTCGATGTCGATGATCCCCAGCACCGGGCCGAGAACGATCCCCAGCGCCACGTACTCGACGCCGCGGGCGAACGCGAAGCGCCTCGACAACCGATCGACCGCGATGTGGGTGACGACGTAGCCCGCCCCCACCGCGGACATCAGCAGGAGGATCCCGTAGAAGGTCTCGTCGCTCATCCCCGCTGCGTGGGCGACCGCGGGCCAGCCCGCCACCCCCAGCGCGAAAAGCCACGGCCATCCACGACGTCTCCGCGCCTGTGTCGGCAAGCCGCCCGAGGGCATGCGCGACGAACGGTACCACAAGGGCCTGCGGTACCTCGTCCCATCGTCTCGGTGCGGCCTTCACCGCGCATGCGTCGAGACCGAAGCGAACCTCGGGCGAACGTCTCGTCGACGCAGGGCTTCGAAAACACCCGCAGATGGTCTGGGCCCCAGCCGGGTCACGGCGCGGTGGGCGTACCCGAACCGGTCGAATTTCCCTGGGCGCCGGCGCTGCTCCCCGCCTTCGCCTCTTCCGAC
Source organism: uncultured Nannocystaceae bacterium (assembly GCA_964650105.1). Classification (GTDB taxonomy): domain Bacteria; phylum Myxococcota_A; class Polyangia; order Nannocystales; family Nannocystaceae; genus CAZYSW01. Next base: position 5,294 of record CAZYSW010000124.1, on the reverse strand, counting down.
GCCGAACCCACGGCACCGGATTCTCCCGTACGCGACGGGGCCAGGTTGTCCGCCACCTGGGCCGCCCCCGGGGCAGAAATGTCCATGAAGCTGTGGATGAACCCACACGCGCTGCACACCATCGATTTCACCGGGGCCGAGCGGGTGAACCCACCCTCGGGGTCGGTGAAGCGAGACGTGCTCAGCGACAGGGGAATCGGGTTTCGGTCGCGACCTGCGAACAGCGCCACGGGCAGGAGCGAGCCGCCGCACACGGCACACTGCTTGAGCGCCCCGACGCGCCGCTGCTCGCGGTCGGCCTCGCGGGCGCGCCGGGCCTGCTCCTCGAGCGTGGCCACCTGTTCGCGCAGGGCCTCGTTTTCCCGTTCGAGTTGGGCCACCTG
>CAZYSW010000124.1:0-4901 GCA_964650105.1 uncultured Nannocystaceae bacterium | reverse complement strand
CACGGCGAGACGCGCCGTTACCTGCGCCGTCACCTCCACCGGCCTGTGCATGGCCGCCCCTGGCTCGCGAGCCCGGCGATACGCCGTCGCACGATTGTCGTTGTGGGCCTGGCGGTCGTCGCGGTACGCCACCGGCATCGAGGTTAGCATGAGGCCCGGACCGTCGATGGCCGAAGACCGCCCACCCAAACGATACGAGGCGCGGGTATGCACGCATCCCGACTGCGGCCTGCGCTTTCCGGTCGACGAGGACAGCCCGCTGGGCCGAACGTGCCCGACCTGCGGCGCACCGACGCGGGTCGCCGATGCCCCCTACGCCACCCACGGCGTCGGATCCACGACGGCACCGGTCGAGGGCCTCGAGTTGGAGGTCTTGCTGGACAACATCCGCAGCCTCCGGAACGTGGGCTCGATCTTTCGCACGGCCGACGGCGCCGGTGTGAAACGGCTACACCTCGGTGGCATCACGCCCACACCCGCACACCCGAAGCTGTCGAAGACCGCGCTGGGCGCCGAGCACAGCGTCCCGTGGACCCACCATCGGGACGCCACCGTCGCGGCGGCTCGGCTCGTCGCACAGGGACGGCGCCTGTGGGCGGTCGAGGGCGGCCAGCGCTCGCGCTCGCTGTACGAGCCGGAGGTCCTCGCGGCCCGCACCGGCGATGCACCGCTGTGCCTGGTGTTCGGCCACGAGGTGTCGGGCATCGATCCCCGGATCGTGGATCTGTGCGAGCGCGTGGTTCACGTGCCCATGCTGGGGATCAAGGACTCGCTCAACGTCTCGGTCGTGTTCGGCGTCGTGCTCTACACCCTCGCGTTCGCCCGGCCATGAACGCCGTCCCCGTCGGGGACGATCGAGCATCGTCGCGTTCGCCCGGGGCTCAGGACGCCGTGTTGGCGTGCGTGCCGTCGGGCGCGGGAGCGAAGGCGCGATCCAGGTCGAGATCGAGGCTGAAGAGGTGCTCGTCGACGGTGAAGACGATGCGATAGCCCCGGTCCTCCACCTTCCGCGCGAACACCCGGGCATCCAGATGAACCCGTTGTTCGGGGATGCTGCGCCACCACGTCGTTCGGCGGCTGTGCACCACGACCTCGGTCTCCAGCTCCAACGGCGGCGCCGGGTCGCTCTTCTTGGGCTCGTCGAGCAGCCGCGGCGTCGCGTTGATCGACACGTCGACCTGCAGATCGCCATCTTGCAGCCGAACGGTCTGCTCGATGGTCGCGTTCAACCCGAGGATCGTCGTGACCACCGGCTGGGACAAGATGCGTCCCTGCGCGTCCATCTCGGGATCCGGCACCGACACCTTCATCTCGTTGTCGGGATAAAGCCGCAGGGTCGCGCGCACCTGGACCGCCTGCGGATTGCCGAGCTGGTGGGAGAACTCGTGCGGGGGCGCGTCGCCTACGAGCTGCGCGACGTTGGTTCGACCGACGCGAACCTCCGGCGGCGGGCTGAAGTCGATCGCCCGCGTCAGGACCAGCGCGGCCGCGACGATGAGCGCGAGATAGGCGTTGCTGCGCACCCAGTGGATCGCCCGCACCGGCCACGCGCGCCGAGGTGCGGCGGACGGAGGCGGCACCGCGGGCCCGGTCGCGTCCTGCCGACCAGCCCCGTCCGAAGACACCGGCGCGCGCTCGTCTCCGAGACGGTCGGACACCCCCGGACGCTGGCATGCGCCGCGCGGCGGGGGCAAGAAAACGGCACGAACCGCAGGCCCTGCGTCGGCGAACCCATGCCCGAGCGCGCGCAGCCGGTCGAGCGCCGATCAGGGCGCGCCGGGTGCCGCCGCTTTGGCCTCCTCCGCACCCGCGTCGGGGCCTTCGGCCGTGGGCTCGGACGGCTCGTTGCCGCCGGGCTGCTTGATCTTGGCCTTCTGCGCCTCGTCGAGCGGGTGGTTGAGGAACAGCTCCACCTTGCTCGTCTCCCAGGCGTCGCCGACCGACGAGACCTCCACGCGATATTGCTTGCCGTGGATCAGCAGCCGAGCCTCGTCGTTGAACCAGCTCCACACCCGCGTGTCGGGCGCGGGCTCGGAGACCCTGGGCTCGCCCGGGAGGCGGACGCCGACCTTGGCGAGCGCGGCCTTCGGATCGAACGGGCCCTCGCCCGGGATGCCCTCGAACGCAACCCCGGTCGCGACGCCGTCCTCGTAGGACACCTGCACGGCCGCGTACGTCCCTGTCTTGTCGCCGTAGCGCTGCCACGCGTACTGGCACTCGAACCACACGCGGTCGGGGACGAAGCGCACGCACGACCTCCGCGCCATGCCCTTGCCCAGCGGCTCGGCGAGCTGGGCCTCGACTTCCGGAGGCGTCTTTCCGAGCAGACCCGTGATCGGCAAGGGACCGTCGGTGACTTCTCCACGCGATCGGGTGACTTCTCCACGCGGCAACGAGGCCGCCAGCCGAGCCGCTTCGGCGCTCAGCGGCTCGGGATCGCTCGAGACCCGCGTCTTGGCGGGCTCGGGGGCGGCATTCGACCTGGCGGCCGGGGCCGGGGCGACGTCGTCGGTGCGACTGGGACACCCGACGATCGCGAGCGCACACGAAAGCAGCGCCGCCGCCCGCACACCGCACCAGGCACCCCGCATCGTCGACCGGATCGGGAACGTGGTCATCGGACGAAGAGTACCGGGCTCGGACGACTGTTGGCAGCCCGTGTCGCCCTGCTACCCTACGCGTCCCGCCCCACGGATGCGATGGACCCGTCTTTCCCGCGCGTGCGCTTCTCGACCGATCGCACCGAGCGATCCCGTCGAGGCGCCGACGGACCCGCGAGACGACGCCCATCGACCGCGGGTCGACCCGAGCGAGCCTGGCGGAATTGGTAGACGCGCTGGATTTAGGTTCCAGTGTCGAAAGGCGTGGGGGTTCGAGTCCCCCGGCTCGCACCCCGGCGCCCCCGAACGCAATTCGCGTCGGTCCTCGTCGCGGGCGCGTGCGCGCGCCCACGGCTTTCGCCCGGTGCGCCGACCTTACGCTCTGGCCGCGGTATGATCCCCGCGTGCCGCGACAGATCCTCGCCGCACTCGCGATCCTCGGCCTGTGGAGCGTCGCCATCTGGGCGGGCCTGGAAGGCCACTGGTGGCTGGTGGGCGTCCTTTTGGGCGCCGGAGCGCTCGCAGGGCTCGGTGCGATCGGGTTCGCGGTCTGGATGCGCTCGGCCGTCCGACGCGCCGCACCCCAGCCGACCCCCACCGTGCGCGTCAAACCCAAAGGCCGACGCACCCAGACCAAGAAGCGACGGCGCTAGCCGACCTCGCACCGACCGCGCTCGCCGAGTCGGGCGCGAGCCCAAGGTCGAGGCTCGCGACGCGTTCAGAAGATCTTCCCCGGGTTCATCATGCCCGTCGGGTCCAAAGCGCGCTTGATCGCACGCATGGTCTCGATCTCCAGCGCGCTGCGGCTGTGGTGAAGGTGAGCCCGCTTGAGCAGGCCGATGCCGTGCTCGGCGGAGATGCTCCCCCCGTACTCGTGCACCAGCGCGTACGTCATCGCGTCGAGATCCTTGCGACGCGCGTCGAAGTCCGCGTCGCTCATCCCCCCCGCGATCACGTTGAGGTGCAGGTTGCCGTCACCGACGTGACCGAAGATCACGGCCTGGGCGTCGGGGAGCAGCCGCGCCAACGCGGCGCGCCACCGGTCCGCGAAAGGGGCGATCTGCGACAGCGCCAGGGCCACGTCCGCCTTGTGCGGACGACGGCGGTGCTAGGACTCGCTGATGTCCTCACGCAGCGCCCACAAGTCGCGGGCCTGCGCGGGCGTGCCGGCCACCACCGCGTCGGTGACCAGGCCGTCGTCTTGCGCCTGCGCGAGGATCTCCATCAGCGCCTCGGTGGTCTGCCCCTCCGCGTCCTCACCGCGTTCGATCACCTCCACGTCGATCAGCGCGTGGTGGGGGCTCGGCGGATCGAAGGGCCCGCGGTCGGTTCGACCTCGATGGGCGAGTACCGATCGCAGGCTGGCCTGGTCGAAGCACTCGAAGGCCTGCAAGACCAACGAGGACTGCACGCGACCGAACAGCTCGACGGCCCGCGCTTCGTCGGGCACGGCCGCGAGCGCGACCACGTCGCCGCGCGGTCGGTCGGTCAGGCGCAACACCGCCTCGACGATGATCCCGAGGGTCCCTTCCGCACCGATGAACAGGTGTCGCAGGTCGTAACCCGTGTTGTCCTTGACCAGCGGTCCGCCCACGCGCAGCAGCTCGCCCGACGCGAGCACCACCGACACCCCGGCGACCCACTGACGGGTGCCGCCGTAGCGCACCACCCTCACCCCGCCGGCGTTGGTGGAGATGCTGCCGCCCACCTGCGCGGTGCCCTTGGCCGCGAAGTCGACCGGATACACGAGCCCCACCGCCTCGGCGGCGCGCTGCACCGCCTCGACGGTGGCTCCCGCCTCGCAGCGCAGCGTCCGAGCGACGGGGTCGACCTCCAGGATGCGATGCATGCGCTCGAGGGAGACGACGACCTCGCCGCCGATCGCCGTGGCCGCGCCGGCGAGCCCGGTCCGCCCCCCCGAAGGCACGATGGCCGCACCGTGCGCGGCACAACACCGCACGACGGCCTGCACCTGCTCCACCGATCGCGGCAACACCACGACCGCGGGGGCGATCGGCCAATCGCCACGGCAACGATCGCTCCCGTAGTGCGCGAGGTTCTCGCCTTCGGTCAGGACCGCATCCGCGCCAATCGCTCCGACGAGGGCCTCGGCCAGGGGCAACACGGCGCCTACCCTGAACGCGGCGAGGGCGTTCGGCAAGGACCTCGCCGAAGCGGGGCGGGACGATGTTCCTACAGCGATTGCGGAGCCGGGCTGGGCTGACGCAAGAGCTGGCGGACCATCCGGACGACGGACTTCACGACCGGATGGCCCTTGATGAAGACCACCCCGACGACGTG
>CAZYSW010000123.1:5457-13123 GCA_964650105.1 uncultured Nannocystaceae bacterium | reverse complement strand
GTGTTCATGAAGGCTCCGGGCGAGGACGCTCGAGACCGCGCGGGCTAATCCCCCCGCACGGCCTCGAAGTAGTTGCGGATGTAGTCTCGACGGGTCAGTGGGATCTGCTCGCGGCGCACCGCCGACTCGGCGATGGCCTCGTATTCCTGGTGCAGGTCTCGGTACTCGCGGTCGTCGGGGCGTCCCTGCAAGAACCTGCGGATGACGCGGATGCGGCCCTGAGGGGCCCCGGCCGCGGGCGTGTCGACCCACTCGGGAGCGTGCATGCTCGCCAGCGGCACGCTGCGGTCGTCTCCGAGCTCGTCGCTTCCGGCTCCGCCTCCGGGGCCCGGCTTGCCCGACGGCGGACCGAAGGGCGCGAACCCGGGGGGGCCGCCCTCGGGGCCGGCGCCTTCGCTTCCGCTGGCGCCTTCGCCCGCACCCATGCCTTCGCCGCCGCTGCCTTCGCCGTCGCGCTCGCGTCCGCCGCCTTCGCCCTCGCCGTTCATCTTGCCGAGCTGCTCGGAGCGTGCCCTTCGGATCTCCGACAGCGATCGATCGATCGATCCCTCGAGGCTGTCGCGACCGGCACGTCGTCGCATCTCCTCGGCCAGCTTCCGGGCCTCCGAGCGTGCCGAGCCCGAGTCGCCCATTCGAAGCTTCTCGCTCATCTCGCCGGCACGCTCCCGCCAATCCCTACCGGATCCGGCCCGGCTCGCTTCGCCGCTTTCGCGACCGGTCTCGCCGCCCTCGCGACCGGTCTCACCGCCCTCGCGACCCGACGAGGTCGGTCCGGACGCGCCGTGCTCGGGCGAGGCCCCCGGGCTCTCCGAGGTCCCCGGGCGGGCACCGTGGCCGGGGTCGGTGCCATCGGCCCCCGAACGCGCACCCTCCGACCCACCGCGGGGCGTCTCCTTGGCGGCGCGGTCGAGCGCTTCGGCCATTCGCTGCATGCGGGCCTCGTCGGGGTCCTCCAGACGCTCGGCGATCTCCTCGGCCATCGCCGCGGCGGTGTCGGTCTCGCGGCGCTCGATCGCCTCGGCCAACTCGCGAGCGAGCTCCTCTTCGCTCATCGCCGACAGGGCATCGTCGGAGAACAGCCCCTGGTCGCGCGCCCGCTGGGCGAGCGCCCGGAGCTCTTGCTCGGCGCGCGAGAGCCTCGACAGGCTGCGCGAGGGATCGGAGCGCACGGCATCGAGGTGATCGCGGGCGCGTCCCATCGCGTCCCGGACATTGGGGGCCAGCCCCTTGCGATGCTGGAGGGCACCGAGCCGACGCGCCTCTCGCTCGAGCGCCGCCAGGGTTTCTTCGGACAGCGGCGGGATTTCGAGCACCGCGTTGGCTTCGGGATCGCGCCGGGCCCCCGCGGCCTGGCGAGGTTGCACGATGTGGGGCATCAGGGCGACGAGCGCCGCGGTCACGCCGAGCGTCGCCAAGGCGCGCGAGGGCTCGACGAACGGATCGACGGCCCGCCCGATCGTGGAGAGCACCGCCGCGGCGCGATCGCGCACGATCGATCCGAGCCCCGGGTCGGCCTGAACGGTGCGTGCCTCCACGGCGAGCGCGGTGCTCAGCAGATCGCTGGTCTCGTGCTCCTGATCGAGGCGTCGCGCGAGCGCGGCAACGCGCAGTCGTCGTCGCCGATAGCGGAAGATCGCCCGCACGAACGAGCCCACCGACGCGATGCCGAGCACCGAAGCGGCGGCCACCACCGTCGCCTCGCCGGTCGACCAGGTCGGAACGGATCCCGTGAGCTCGAGCCACAGCAGCGGGAGCCTCGTGATGCCCACGGCGACGATCGAACCGACGCCCGTCCACACCGCCGCCCGCAACCCCTCCTCGAACAGGCGCCGCCGGTTGGAGCTCCGCGTCCAGCGGGACAGGACGGGTTCGACGACGCGATTCATGGTCAAAAGGAGCGGCTCGGGTGTGGCCCCAGGGTAGCCGGGAACCGAGGATGAATCGGAGCCATGCAGTGACAGGCCAGCGCGAAAAAAAGTTCCCGACGCGCAACGTTCGAGACCGCGGGCGGGATCTGGGGCGGAGGTCGCCGCGAGGGGGGATCTCCGGCGGCGGCAGCCGCGGAGCAGACGGGTGATGCGAGCGCGATATTCCAGCCCGAACCCCCTTCGCATCCGCCGCAATAGCAGGGACGCAGGCCGTTGCTCAGTGTGCAGGCCGGCCGTGCACCGACATGTGGGCGGGTCCGCGCAGCTCGACCCACGCCACCAGCGCTGCGGCCACGGCGGCCAGACCGGCCGCGAGGCCCCACCAAAGACCCACCACGCCCAGCCCCGCGACGAATGCCAAGCCGGTGGCGAGCGGGAGGCCGAGCCCGTAAAAGCCGATCAGCATCACGACCGCGGTCGGCCGCGTCGTGCCCATCCCCCGCAGGACGCCCGCCCCCACCACCTGCGTCCCGTCGAAGAGCTGGAACGCGGCCGCGATGGGCAAGATGCGCGCGGCCATGGCGACGACCGCCGGATCGCTGGTGTAGGCGAGGGGAAGCAGGTCGCGCAAGCAGGCGAACGCCGTGGCCGAAACCATCATCACGCTCGCGCCCATGACGAGCGCGATGCGTGCCGTGCGTTGGGCCGCGGCAGCGTGACCGGCCCCGACGAGGTTGCCCACGCGCGTGGCCGTGCCCAGCGAGATGCCCAGCGGGAGCATGAAGGCCAAAGACGCCAGATTCAGCGTGATGGTGTGTGCGGCGAGCTCGATCTCTCCCAGGCGTCCCGCCAGCAAGGTCGCGCCCTCGAAGGCGGCGATCTCGAGCACCAGATGGATCGAGATCGGCAATCCCATTCGCAAGAGACGTGACCAGGCGGCACGTTCGAAGACCTCCTTCGACCAGGGGACCCACGCATCGCGGTGCAGCCCGAAGGCGAGGATCCAGGCACCCATGCAGACGAACGCGAACACGCGCGTCGAGGCGGTCGCAATGGCGGCGCCCTCGAGCCCCATCGGCGGCACGCCGAGATGTCCGAAGATCAGCACCCAGTTCGCGCCGACGTTGAACAGATTGGCGCCCAACATGATCCACACCGCGGGCATCACGATGCCCCGTCCTTGCAGGTACTGACGCAAGGCCATGAACACCATGAACGCGGGGAGGCTGGGGAGCTGGCGCTGAACATAGCCGTCCGCCGCCGTCGAGAGCTCGGGCGCCTGGCCCAGCAAGCGCAAGACCGGACCCGTGCCGAGCCACGCCGCGCCGATGGGGATGCTGGCCACCAGCGCGATGAGGATCCCGCGCTGGAGGGTGAGCCCCATGGTGCGCCGGTCGGCGGCGCCGTGGGCCTGGCTGACGACCGGATCCATCCCGAAGACGAAGCCCAGGCCCGCCATCATGGTGATGTACAGCCACAGGTGCCCGAGCGCGGCGGCGTCGATCTCGAGCACGCCGACGTGGCCGACCATCATCATGTCGACGACGCCCAGCATCATGGCGCCGAGCTGCGTGATCGCGGCGGGCCCACCGAGGGCGATCAGGCGGCGGACCTCCCCGCCCACCGACAGCGCTGGCAACACCGCTGACACGGGCGCGGGACGATAGCAGGAGCGCGGCGACGCGTCCGGGGGCTCGACGGGCGCGAGGGAGGGGGGTCACTCGGCGCCCGGCTCGGCCGCGACCGGATCTCGAACCGTTCGCAGCCCGCCGGGGCTTCCGAGGATATCCTCGAGGCGACCCGCCATCATGGAACGGCCGGCGCGCTCCGGCGAGGGGCCCTCGCGGGCGGCGGCTTCGGATCGCTCCGCGCCGAACCAGGCGTCGGGCATGCTCTCGGCGACCAACTCGGCGACGCTGAAGGTGCGCACGCCCGCTTCACGGGACATCTCCTCGGCGAAGCCCCAGGCCCGCTCGCTGCGAGCGATCACGAACGCCTGCGGGTACGTCGAGGCCAGACGGAGCGCGATGCGGAGATTGACGCGGTCCATCCCCGAGCCGATCATGAAGACCGGTTCCCCTTCGAGGTCGATCTGCGCCTCGACCCGGCGCCACACGGCCGGATCGCGGAGGTCACCGCCGACGAGCTGACACCGGTAGCCGTCGTCGAATCCGATCTGCTCGTCGAATACGGCGGCGGCCTGCGTGGCGTCGAGGTCGACGATGGTCACGCGATCGAACGCGCCCGCGGCCCCGCGTTGCAGCTCGTCGAGCACCGTCTGGCCGAAGCGGCCGAAGCCCGCCAAGACCACCTCGTCGCACTGCTCGGTGCGCTCGAAGTGCTGAAGCATGTGCGCGTGGACGAGATGGGAGGCGGCGATTTGGTGCCCGTTGAACACGTGGCAGCGCTGGGCGAGGCGGGTCGTCGCCATCGAGCGCATGAACCTGAGATCGGCCACGTGCACGATGACGTGCCGTCCGAGGTCCGGCTCCAGGGCGAGGATCCGGTGGGCGGCGTCGAGGTTGGTGAAGTCGTCGTCCGTCAGCAGCATCACGCGGGTGCAGTGCGACAGCCGTAGGCGGCGCAGGGTCGCTTCGCTGGTGATGTCGGCCATCAGGATCTGGGCCCGATGAACGTCCCTGAGATCGTCGAAGTGGGGGACATCGTCGCTGCCGACCACGACGATGACCGGCAGATCGGGCTCGACCTCCCGCAAGCGTCGTAGGTACAAGTGCGCCAGTCGACCCGCGCCGGCGACGATCACATGGCCCTTGAGGCGTCGAAGCAGCAGGTTCTCGGCGCCGACGAGGTGCAGGACCGCCTCGATGACCGCGGACGCCGTGATGGCGGGGGCCACGAAGTACGCGATCCACAACAGCGTCTGAGCCCACGTGGGGCCGCCGACGGGCGTCCCGAGATCCATGCCTCCGAACAGGAACAGACCGAACGTGTAGTAGAGCTTGGACGGCCAGCTCGCCGAGGGCAGATCGACGCGCTCGGTCACCCCGACACCGGCCAAAAATCCCACCAGGCCGCACGCCACCGTGGCGCACAGGGCAAGCCATCGCCAGCGAAGCCATCGCCAGCGCGAGGGCGCGACCACCAAGCTCAGTCGACCGCCCGGCATCGGGACCATCCTCGCACGGAACGCAGGTGACCCCAACGAGCGACGTGGGCGAGCGTCGCGGCGGGAACGAAGCAAGACGCCGGCGGGGATCGGGGACGCCGCGTGAGGTGGACCGCAACCCGCGGCGGGTGTCAGGGTCCGAGACCCTGTCAGGGGGCGTCGGCCTGGTTGGCCTGTGGGGGGGCGGCGCGCTGCGGGGGAGCAAGCTCCCGATCGATGAACGTCCCGATGCTCGGATCGGCCGCGCGGGCGGCATTGAAGAACGATTGGGCAGCGCTGGCGCGCCCGGCCTCCATCTCGCACAAGCCGAGGCCGGCGAGGGCCCGCGCCCTGACCTTCGGATCCGGGGCGGACCGGTGCAGCTCGTAGGTCTTGCGGGCGGTCCCGCATGCTCCGCTGCGTCGGCGCGCGTCGGCAAGCGCCAGCTCGTCGAGCGCCGACGGGGGGTCCACGTCGACGTCCTTCTTCTTGGGGGCCTCCGATTTGTTCGTCGATGGCTTGGGCTCGAACGGAGACGACGCGCCCGTCGAGGTCTTGCGGTCCCCGGTGCCCCCACGCTTGCTGGGCTTGGGCTTGGGCTTGGGCTCGGGGGCCGGTGCGGGCCCGGCCGAGCCCTTCGCTCCCGGAGCTCGGCCGCCCCCGCTCCGATCGTCGAGGTCGGGCTCCCGCTCGAGGATTCGGCTGCGTCGACCGTCGGCCTCGTCGTCGTCCGCGGCTTGTTCCGCGCGCGGTTCGCCCAGGGCCCCCTGGCCCCGCTCGAGCTCGCCCTCGGCGAACGCTTCCGCCTTCTCCTCGGAGCGCGAAGCGTCGGCCAGCGGGGCGGACTCGGAGGCGAGCAGGCCGGCGGCCGACGGCTCGCTTTGGGGTCGCAGCGTCTCGGACTGGGCCTGCGCCGCGGATGGCTCGGCGCGCGCGTGCATGTCCGCGCCGTCGTGCGGACGCACCATCCACAGGATCAGCGCCGCGCTTCCACCGAACGCCAGCATGGGCAGGAACACCCGCGCCCGCCATCGCTTCCACCACGAGACCCCCGTGGGGCGCGGGGCACCGGCGGCTGCACGGCGGGCCTCCTCGAGCACGGCATCGAGCACGCCCGTGGGCACCTCCTCGAGCGGCATCGCTTCGCGGCCGAGTCGGAGGATCTCGCGGTAGGCCTCGAGCTCCCCCGCCAGATGGGCGCGGTCCTCGTCGTCGCGCAGCTCGGCCGGCACTCCGTCGGTCTCGAGACGCTCGAGGGCGTCCTCGACGAGATCGAGCTCGGCCGGCGAGAACGCACGGCGCTCAGACACCATCGTGCGCCTCCTCCATGCGTCGCCGCGGCGCGGGGCCGCCGGCTTTCGGGGTGGCCTTCGGTTCCGCACGCAAATCGCCGAGCTCCCCGCGGAGCTTCTCGAGCGCGTATCGCATGCGGCTTTTCACGGTGTTCTCGGAAACGCCGATGGACTCGGCGATCTCGCGAAACGACAGCCCGGAGACCTGCCGCAGCAAGAAGACCTCCCGCTGCTCGTCGGGCAGCGTCTCGATGGCGGCCGCGAGGCGGCGACGAAGGGTGGGCGCCTCGGCGGCTTCGTCGGTGGGGACCTGTTCGGCGGCGATCGACGACAGCAGCGGCTGACCATCGCCGTCCTTGCTCCGACGTGGCGCGTCGAGGGACCTGTGGTTGCGAAACCTGGCCCGACGACTCTCGTCGATGCTGATGTTGCGGGCGATCGCGTACAACCAGGTGGTGAACTTCGCCGAGCGTTCGTAGCGATCCTTGGCGCGAATCACCCGCAAGAACACGTCCTGGAGCAGCTCCTCGGCGCGGTTGCGCCGGCCGACGCTGCGCAGCAAGAAGTTGTACACGCCGCGCTGGTGCCGGCGCACGAGCTGCTCGAACGCCGAGGCATCCCCCCGGCGGAACGCCTCCATCAGTTCCTCGTCGGGGACGCTCGCGCCCTCCGCCTCCGCCGAAGCGCCGTCATGACCCGGGGGCGGGGCTCCATCGCTCGGCGTGTGCTGCATCCGTCGCTCTCGACTGAGTTCCCACAGCACGACCGGTCGGCTCAATGCCGCGCGGCGCGAGGCCGCGGGCGGCGACGTCTCCGCCGGGGGCTGCGTCCCCCAGTGTGCGCCGACAAGCGCCTCGTGGGCAACCGAGCGCGCCCGGACACCCCGCCGGGGCGGCTTCGGGCGTGCAAAGGATGCATGGAGCGCTGACGGGAACACACGAGCACCGGTCGAGGTGGGCGGGCAAACGGAGGACTCGTGGAAATGATCTGGTGCCTCCCGGCCGCTTCGACCGCCCCCGACGCGACATGCATCACGCGCTTCCGATCCGCGACCGAACCGCAGCGGCAAGACTCCGAGCCTCCGCGCCGACCCCCGACCACCCGAACCCGGACCCGCCTCTCATCGAAACCGGATCCGATTCCTCCATGCTCGCAGGGGTGGCGATCTTTCGCACCTCCATCTCCACGGCACCGCGGAGGATCCCGCATCGACCACCCCGCGAACGCGGCGCCTTTCGCCTGCCACGAGATCCGTTCGCCCCTAGACGGGGGGTTGCCGTTCACGTCCCATAACAGGACCCGGACCCGCAGCCGGAACAGGAACAGGAACAGGAACCGGAACTGGAACTGGAACAGGAACAGGAATACGATCCGGAACGGGACCCGGACTCGGACCCGGA
>CAZYSW010000123.1:0-5357 GCA_964650105.1 uncultured Nannocystaceae bacterium | reverse complement strand
CGGACCCGGAACACGGACCCGGAACACGGACCCGGAACACGGACCCGGAACTCGGGCTGCAGCGGGTGCAGAACCTCGAGCGCCGGGGGTCATCGGGCTGGGTTTTTGGGGCGGAAGCGGTGGAGTCGGGATCGGGTTTGGAGGTTACACGAGGCCGGCGGCGGCGCGGTCGAGGAGCTCGTCGAGGGCGGCGAGGAGGTCGCGGTTGCCGTCTTGGTGATACGGGGCGAGGGCTTCCTCGCACGAGGGGACCGCGTCGAGGAAGGCGGTGATGGCCGTGGGGTCGTCCAGGCTGGGGGCGTAGCGGCCGTAGCCCAGGCGCTGCAGCCAGCGGGCGTTGAGGACCTGCTCGAACTGGCCCTCGATCGGGACCGACAGCATGGCTTTGTGCAGGTAGACGCACTCGCTCATCACCGTGAAGCCTCCACCGGCGACTACGGCGCGCGCGCTGGCGAGGTCGTCGATGAAGCCCTGCTCCGAGAACGGACGATGGCGGAGGTTGCCCTCGACGCGCTCCTCTTCGAGGCCGCGCACCATCCCGTAAGCGCGGCACTCCATGCCCGTGGCCTGCAGCGTTCGCTGGAGGTCTTCGTTGCCCTCGGCGGTTTGATAGACGAGCAGGTGGTCGCCGCGAACCGGCCGAGCGGCGAGGATCTCCGGGCGCAGGATCGGCGGGTGCAGGGTCGTGCGTTCCTTGCGGACCGGGGGCGAAAGAAGGTGGTGATCAGGTAGTGGTCGCAAAAGGGGAGCTTGCTCTTGACGAAGGCGCGGGCGACCTCGAAGCTCGCCTGCTGCCCCTCGAGGATCTCCGGCGGATGTCGACAACGATTGATCACCTGCATGTTGTCGATGCTGAAGGTCGGTAGCCGGTGGGCCTTCGCGTAGAAGTACGTCCACGACTCGAAGTCGCTGATCACCACCTGGGGGTCGAAGCTCTCGATGAGGTCGAAGTACGCGGCGATGTTGCGCGGCACGCCGATCGACCCCGACAGCACGTTGGACCACAGGGTCTTGCCCTTGCGGATCCGGTTGTCCTCGGTCACGAAGTGCAGGCCGTGGATCTCGTTGACGTCGCGAAAGTGTTCGGCGAGGAAGTCCCGGGCTCGCCCCGACGTCATGATCTCCACCTCGTGCCCGGCGTCGACCAGGTGTCGGAGGACCCCCCGGGACCGGGTGGCGTGCCCCATGCCCTCACCCACCACGCCGTAGAGGATTCGCATGCGTCACGAGCATAGCGCACCGGTGCAGCGGGTCTTCGCCGGGTGGCTCCCCGGGCGACGAGCGGTGACTTCACACCCCGTCGGAGTATCAGGCGTTGCCGATCGACACGCCCGTGGCGGTGACCACGTGCTCGGTCCGCGTCCCGCTGACGCTGTCGGGATCGCCACCGCCGTCCTTCTCCAGGTGCTTGACCTGCGCCTCGGTGAAGGTCCGCGACGTCAGCTTGCCCTCGACGATCGCCTGCTTGCCGCGCGCGTCCATGGGAACGGCGAAGCCGTGGCCCTGCATGAGGACGCGCGCCGAGACGGCGCCGTCCTTGATCACCATCCAGCAACCCTTCTTTTGGCAGACGGCCTCGACCTCGCCCTTGACCAGCACCGGATCCTCGCCCGCCTTTTCGATCGCCTCGGACAGCGGCACCGGGTCGGTGAGCGCGAAGGCGGCCCCGAAGTGCCCCTCGCTTTGCGTCGGCGGCTCGGGCTCGCCTCCTCCGCCGGGACACGAGGGGTCACCCCCTTGCTCGCCCTCGGCGTAGATGCATCCCGCGTGCTCGCCCGCGGCCCCGTCCTCGGCGTGATCGTGGTCGTGACCGTGCGCGGCCGGCTCGGCCTCGGCGTTTCGGTCCTTGGCCGGCGTGGAGGGCGGCGGATTGGCTGCGGCCGTGCTGTGCTCGTCGGCCGCCGACGGGCAACCGCCGATGCACGCAACGAGCAGGCCGAAGGTGATCACCAACGCGGGAGCTTTCATGGTCATGACCCGCCCCCAGTATGCCGAATCGCGATCCCGCGCAAGAGCCCGCCGACGCCCGTTACGTGAGGTCCCGCAGTGGCCCTGGACGGCCGGCTCCAGGTCCGCGCAAGCGACCCGAAGCCGCTCGCGAGGCCCCCGACGGCATGGGTCGGGTCAGGACGCCGTCGGCGGCGCCGGCCGGCGAGCGCGAGACCGAGGCCGGCGTCGACGGGGAGGGTGTGTGGCTTCGCGGGCCCCTTTCGGTGCCGACTAACGGACCAGGCTGCCGCCGGAGATCTTGCGAGGGCGACGGCGCTTGAGGCGGGTGGCGTCGCGGTGGCGAGCCTCGGCCCAGTCGATGAAGGTCTGCTGCGAGCTCGGGCCGTCGCCGCGCCGCTGGACGTAGCTGCCGTCGGGCTGCATGACCCACGCGCTGCGCTCGTCGGCGAGCTGGGTCTTGAGGATGTAGCGCAGCGTCTTGCGGAGCTGGGGGTGGTCGACGGGGACCACCGTCTCCACCCGGCTTTCGAGGTTGCGCTGCATGCAGTCGGCGGAACCGATGTAGTACTCCTCGTTGCCGCCGTTGCGGAAGTAGTAGATGCGGGCGTGCTCCAAGAAGCGCCCCACGATACTGATCACCGTCACGTTCTCCGACAGGCCCCGGATGCCCGGGCGCAGTCGGCAGGTGTCCCGAACGATGAGGCCGACCTTCACGCCGGCCTGGGAGGCGCGGTACAGCGCCGTGGTGATCTGAGCGTCCTCGAGCGCGTTGACCTTGATCTGAATCAGGCCGCCGCCATGGCGCTGGTGGGTCTGGATCTCCCGCTCGATCTTCTCGAGCAGCGACTGCTTGAGGAGCTTGGGCGACGGGAGGATCCGGAGGAACTTGCGGCTGGGTTTGTAGCCCGTCGTCAAGTAGTTGAAGAGCTCGGTCATGTCGTGGCCGATCTCGTCGTCGCTGGTGAGCAGCCCGAGGTCGGTGTACCCGCGCGCGTTTCCGGCGTGATAGTTGCCGGTCCCCACGTGGGTGTAGCGGCGAAGCCGGTTGAAGTCCCGGCGCACCACCAAGATGACCTTGCAGTGCGTCTTCAGACCGACGACCCCGTAGCTGACGTGAATCCCCGCCTCTTCCAGGCGAGTGGCCCAGCGGATGTTCGCCTCCTCGTCGAAGCGGGCCTTGAGCTCCACGACCACCGCGACCTGCTTGCCGTTGCGGGCGGCGTTGATCAGGTGCTTGACCACGTTGGTGTCCGCCGACGTCCGATACAGCGTCATCTTGATGGCGCGAACCTTGGGGTCCTCGCTCGCCTCGCGGAGGAACCGCTCCACCGAGGTCGAGAACGACTCGTAGGGGTGGAACAAGAGGATCGACCCGGCCTCGCGGATCTGATGGAAGATGTTCTTGTCGCTGTCGATGAGGTCGGGGTGATCGACGGGTCGGTGCGGCGGGTCGTGCAGGTCGGGGAGATCCAGCGCGGCGATCTCCTGGAGGTCACGCATGCCCAACAGACCGTCGACCTCGAACACGTCGTCGTCGCGCAGCCCGAACTTGGAGGCCAACAGGCCCCGGTGGAGCTCCGACATTCCCGGCGCGACCTCCAACCGCACGATGGGGGCGAACTTTCGCTCCCGCAGCTCGGACTCGATCATCGCCAGCAAGTCGTCGGCAAGATCCTCGTCGCCCTCGGTGTGTGCGTTGCGGGTTACCCGGAAGGGCACGCAGCTCTCGATGACCATGCCCGGGAAGAGCAGGTCGAGGTTGTGTGCCATCACGTCTTCCAGCGCGACGAAGTGGTGGCTGTCGCCGACGCGTAGAAACCGGGGGATGCCCGCGCCCACCGGTACCTTGACGCGGGCCAACAGCGGCATCGAGTCGTTCGGGTAGTGGAGGGTGACCAGGAGATTGAGCGAAAGGTTGGAGATGAACGGGAAGGGGTGCGCAGGGTCCATCGCCTGCGGCGTCACCAGCGGGAAGATGTTCTCGAAGTAGTCCTCGCGAAGGGCCAGCTTCTCCGCCTTGCCCAGGTCGCGGTAGGGGACGATCCCGATGTCGTGCTCGGCCAGCACCTCGGTCAGTCCGCGCAGCGCCTTTTGCATGTGGCGCTCGAGCGTGCGGATCTCCCGATAGCAGGCCTCGATCTGCTCGGAAGGCGTGCGTCCATCCACGCTCAGGTCGTGCATGCCGGCGCCGACCTGCTGCTTGAGGCCGCCGATCCGCTTCATGAAGAACTCGTCGAGCGTCGACCCCACGATGCCGAGGAACTTCATCCGCTCGAGTAGAGGCGTGCGGTCGTCGACGCCTTCGTGGACCACCCGCCACGCGAAGTTGAGCCAGGTGAGCTCGCGGTTGAGGTAGGCCTCGGGCGCGTCGGGCTCGGGGCGCTGCTCGGGGTCGGCCCCGACTCGCGGAGGCGGCGCGGGGTGGGGCGGGGTTCGCACGACCCCCGCGGCGCGGGCGGAATCGGGCGCTTCGTCGTTGGCGGGGGGGCTCGGATCGGCCAGCCCGGTGGCTCGGGTCGTGCGCTCGTTCGACGGCATTTCGAAGGCTGAAAGGGGGCCAGGGAGTGTGGCAGATCGTTCCCCCCTGTGCCACCGGACGCCCGCGCGACGCCGTTGCGCGGTTGCGAGCGATCCGCCGTCCGAGGGTTTCTCCCCTCGCACGCGTGGTCGCGAGATCACGTCGCCGCGTCTCGTGCCGCTCGAATTGATCACCTCGTAAGTCGCACCACGATGCCCTCACGACGATGGCGTGGCCGGTCGCCCGACTGTCGTCGAAAAGCCCCAAACCGTCTTCGCGATTGCCGGTCTGGTAGCGGGCGCCCCGAAGAAGGCGCCGTACATTTCATTGCCAGTCGTCGTCTCGGCCCTCTACACTGGGTGTCGAGGTAGGGGCGATGGACGCATTGCGGTCGAACATCTGGAGGACCGTCGCGATGCTCGGCCTGACCTTCGGCGGTGGCTGCTATGCGGGCCTGGGCGACGGTGACCAGCAAGCAGACGGCAGTGCCGACGGAGGCTCGGCAGGCACCGGCGGAGGCACCGACAGCAGCGGGGACACGGACGGCAGCTCGGAGCTCGAGCTGCCCTCGCCCGCGCCGCGGGTCGCGAGGCTCACGCACGCGCAGTGGGAGAACACGGTACGCGACCTGTTCTATCTGAGCGAGCACACCGGATACTCCGAGCTGTTTCGCGAGGACCCCTCGGCGTCCGGCTACATCTTCGACAACAATGCCGTCGTCCTGGAGGTGGATCAGGCGCTGTGGGGCGGCTACCAGAAGGCCGCGGCCGGCGTGGCGGAGCTGGTGACCTCCGACCCCGGCGTGATGGCGGCCATCCTCCAGCCCGACGGCGGGGACGATGCCGCGCGGGCCGAGCAGTTCATCCGCGAGTTCGGCAAGCGGGCCTAT
>CAZYSW010000122.1:0-13214 GCA_964650105.1 uncultured Nannocystaceae bacterium | reverse complement strand
CGCGCTCGTCGCGTTCGTCGCCGCCGGCCACGAGGGGCTGCCCGCCTGGGCCCTGCCCCAGTACGAGGGTCAGGTGCCGACCTGGGTGGTCATCGCCTGTGCGCTGGCCATCGGGCTAGGCACCATGGCAGGCGGCAAGCGCATCATCAAGACCATGGGCGTTCGCATCATCAAGATCACGCCCCTGCAGGGATTCGCGGCGGAGACCGGCGGCGCGCTCACCATCCTCGCCGCGAGCCGGCTGGGCGTGCCGGTCTCGACCACCCACGTCATCAGCGCGTGCATCATGGGGGTGGGCGCCAGCAAGCGAGTCTCCGCGGTGCGCTGGGGGGTGGCCGGCAACATCGTGGCCGCCTGGGTCCTCACCATCCCCATAGCCGCCGCCTTCTCGTTCGCGGCCATCCTGCTCATCGACCGGGTCGGGTCGTGATCGGCCCCGCCGAGCGAGCGTGGGTCGTCACGGAACGCGCGGGAGATACGGCCAGCGCTCGAGCAGGCCCACACCGACGGCGAACAGCGCGACGACGGCCAGCGCCAGGCTCCGATCGAGGACGCGCAGCCATCCGGGTCCTTCCGGCCCGGCGGGGCGGGGCCGTCCTTCGATCCAGCGCGTGGCGCCGACGCACACCGCGACCCAGCCGATCACCAACGCCTCTCCGAAGACCCGAGGCTCGTGCGCATTGCCGACCACGAGCAGCCCACAGACCATCGCGACGAACAGCACGTGCAGGCGCCACACAGGCCGCGGCACGAAACGGTGCAGCGGCCACCACACGAGGGGGAGATAGGCGAGGCTGCCCAGAAACACCAGCGCGTTGCGGGGCGACGACAGCCACTCCAGATTGGCGAACACGCGGTAGCGTCCCTCCACCACGAAGTGCACGGGATGACCGGGGTTGTCCGGCAGCGCCATCGCAATGCCCTCGCGCACCAGGGCGTACGCGACCACCATCAAGCCGGCCCAGGCCGAGACCCGTCGCAACACCTCGGTCCGCTCGTGCGCGTGGAGGACGAGGGCGATGGCCGGGATCACCAGCGCGGTCTCCCGGTTGAGCGCACCGACGGCGACGACCGCCGTCGCGGCGGCGAAGCGGCCGCGCATCGACAGCAGGGTGCCGGCGGCGACCACCAACATGGCCGGGGTGTCCCACGGATAGAAGATCGGCCACTTGTGGCGGAGCAGGAAGGTCAGCGACAGGGCCAGCAAGAACCCGAAGGCGCCCACCGCGGCCGCCCGGGACGGCACATGGACGGCCAGGGTGCGCCACAGCACGGCGAGCAACCCGCAGACCGACACCCATTCCCACGCCGCCAGCGCCAGCTCGACCGACAGGCCCCATGCGAGCAAGGGACGACACAACAAGGGGACCAGCACGCGATGCCCGAACGGCAACGGCGCCTCCAGGGCGACGAGATGCGCCCACGGGGCCGACCGGAACTCCACGTTCATTTGAAAGCGCATGGCCACGTAGGCGGCGGCCACCATCGCCGTCACGATCGCGATCGACCACGCCTCGCCGCGCCGTCTCGTGCCCTCCACGCCCGACGTCACCTGCGACCGCATCGAGCCACGCCCCGATCCGCGGGTCAAATCGCCTCCCGCTCGCGTTCGGTCCGCGCCGCGGCATTCGGCGTGGAGAACCGAAGGGTGCGATCTCGAACGGGGAAGCGGCGGAGCCAGACGCGATCGAGGAGGTAGTTCTGCTGCATCCGCCACGGCGCGCTCGAGCCCTGCCGGGGAAGGTCGTGCAGAACGCGTCGAATGTAGCCGGACTTCAGATCGAGGAGCGGATCGTCGCTGGCCCGCGCCCCCCGGGGGACACACATGGTGTATCCGTGCCGCTCCATGTGGCGAAGCACCCGGCACACCCAGTGGGCCGACAGCTCGCATTTGAGCGTCCACGATGCATTGGTGTAGCCGACCGCCATGGCCAGGTTCGGGACGTCGCTCAGCATCGTGCCCTTGTAGACCACGGTCTGGGCGGGCACGACGGTCCGGCCGTCGACGTCCAGCGTCATCCCTCCCAACAGCTTCACCCGCAGCCCCGTGGCGGTCACCACGAGGTCCGCCTCGAGCTCCTGCCCCGAGCGGAGCCGGATCCCGCGTTCGGTGAAGGTCTCGATGTGTCCGGTGACCACCGACGCCTTCCCCGCTCGGATGGCCTGGAACAGGTCGGCATCGGGCACCACGCACAGCCTTTGGTCCCACGGGTCGTACGACGGGTCGAAATGGGGCGATATCTCGGCGGCGTCGCCGAGCATCCTCTCCACTTCGCGCAGGAGGTACCGCCTGGCCAGACGCGGGAAGCGACGGCACCACTGATAGAAAGCCAGGGACACCAGCACGTTCTTCCAGCGAGTGATCGCATACGCGGCCTTGCTGGGAAGACGATCGCGCAGGACGTCGGCGACGACGTCACGCACCGGTAGCGACATCACGTACGTCGGAGACCGCTGCAGCATCGTGACGTGCGCGGCCCGCTCGGACAGGGCCGGAACCAGGGTGATGGCCGTCGCTCCGCTCCCGACGACCACCACGCGCTTGCCCGCATGGTCGATGTCGTCGGTCCACTTCTGCGGGTGGACCACGGTGCCCGTGAAACGCTCGAGCCCGGGTAGCGCGGGCGTGTACCCCTGGTCGTAGTCGTAGTAGCCCGCGCAGACGAACAAGAACCTGCAGGTCACCTCCAGCGCCTCGTCGGTCGCGACGTCGACCAGGCGGACCGACCAGCGCGCAGCGGCGGTGGACCACGACGCCGCGGTCACCCGCAGGCCGTAGCGGATCTTCCGGTCGATCCCGTAGGCCTCCGCGGTCTCCCGGATGTATCGAAGGATCGAGGGGCCGTCGGCGATGGCCTGCGGATCCTTCCAGGGCCGGAAGGAGTACCCCAACGTGAACATGTCGGAGTCGGAGCGGATCCCCGGGTAGCGGAACAGATCCCAGGTTCCCCCCAGGCTCTGGCGCGCCTCCACGATGGCATACGAATGGTTCGGGCATCGCGTCTGGAGGTGGTAGCCCGCGGCGATCCCCGACAACCCCGCGCCCACCACGAGAACGTCGACGTCCCAGGCGCTCATGGCAGCACGCTCCGGAGGGCGGCAACGACGATCGGGTCGTCTGCGGGATCGACGGTACGCAGGTCCAGGATCAGCCGGCCGTCCTCGATCCGACCCACGACGGGAGGGTCCCGCTCCCGCAGCGCCGCGGCGGCCCGCTCCACGCGTTCGACCGTCACCGCGACCCCGCGGCTTTCGAGGGTGTCCCCCGGCAGGCTCCCACCGCCGATGGTGGCCCGCGTCGGGATCACCCGTGCCGCCGCACGACCGAGTGCCTCGACCACGGATCGCGCCCGGGCCTCGAGGGTGTCGACGCCGATGCCGACGGCGGTGTGCAGCGGCAGCGAGGGAACGCCCTCCTGGCCATGCGCAACCAAGGTGGCGTGAAGGGCCGCGAGCGTGGTCTTGTCGGGTCGCAGCGCGCGCGCCATCGGGTGCCTCCGACACCGCTCGACCAGGTCGGCCCTCCCCGCGATGATCCCCGCCTGCGGGCCGCCGAGGAGCTTGTCGCCGCTGCACAACACGAGGTCGGCCCCCTGGCTCAGGTAGTCGGCGATGGTGGGCTCGTGAGCGGACAGCCCGGTGCCCAGCGATCCGCTGCCGAGATCGGCCACCAGCGGGACCCCGGCCGCGTGCGCCTGCTCGGCCAGGTCCCGAAGCGACACTTCGCCGACGAAGCCCTCCTGCCGAAAGTTGCTGCGGTGTACCCACAAGACCGCGCGGACCGGCCTGCCCTCGCACTCGGGCAGCGTCCCTTGCAGCGCGCCGGCGAAGTCCTGGGGGTGGGTCCGGTTGGTGCTGCCGACCCCGACCACGCGGCAACCGCCCGCCGCAGCCATGGTCGCCACGCGAAACCCGTCGCCGATCTCGACCATCTGCCCCAGCGACAACGCCACGCCGCCCTCGCCCCCCAACACCGTGCACGCCAGGAGCAACGCCGCCGCATTGTTGTTAACGACGTGCACGTCGTCGGCCTCGAGCACGGCGCGTCCGAGGGGGCGCAGCTCGTCGAACCTCGACCCGCGCTTGCCGCTGACGAGATCGAGCTCGAGGTCGCAATAGCCCGAGGCATCGACCATCGCGTCGATCGCTCGACGGGCCAACGGGGCGCGTCCGAGGTTGGTGTGCAGGACGACCCCCGTCGCGTTCACGACCCGGCGAGGGCGAGGACGCGCCCAGCGCTCCAGCGTCGCGGCCACCGCTCGTGCGACGCCGGCCGCGTCGGGGACCTCCCGCAGACGGCCGCCGAGGACCTCCTCACGCAGTCGCTGCAGCTCGACCTGGACCCGCCGCTTGACGACCGCACGTCGCCAGCCCGAGCGCTCGAGCGCGGGCTCCTGGAGGACCCGATCGGTCTTCGGAAGCCGCGCCAGGATGGCTCGCCGGTCGTGCATGAGCCCCTGTTTACCGCAAGCTCAAGACAAGAGCATCCAGGCCACCAGGATGCCGAAGACCGCGACACCCACCACGGGCAAGAGCAGGGTGCGGGGCGGCGGCATGCTCGTGGCCGCCGTCCGGGTGGCGGTGACGGTCGTCTCGCCCGCGCGCATCAGAGCCCCCGCCACCTGCGAGGGCGGATGGCTCACCGTGAAGGTCAGCGCGCCGAACGACAGACTCTGCCCGTGCTTCAACAGCACGGACGACTCGACGCGCACGCCGTCGACGATGATCCCGTTCTTGCTGCCGAGGTCGTGAACCCGGATGCCGTCGGGCCCGACCTCCAGCCGTGCGTGCTGGCGGGAGACGTCGTCGTGATCGAGGTGGATCGTCGCCGTACGACTCCGCCCCACCACGTGCACGCCGTGAGGAAGTTCGTGGACGCGCCCGGCGAAGGGACCGGTCATCTCGACCAACGCGGCAGCAGCCCTGGGCGTCTCGACCATCGGCGACCTCCTTCAGTCTAGCAAACCGCTCGAACCCTCGAAGCGCTTTTCGGCGCTCGGGATCGGGATCCAGCGTCCGCGCACCCAGCACGACGACGGCTCGGAACCCACCAGCACGACCACCGGATCGCCGGTCAGACGCCGACACGCCCGCGCCAACGATCGGATCCACACCAGGTCGGGCACCTCGCACGCGATCGCCTGGTCCGACCACATGTGGTGACGCTCGAGCCCGTCGATCAGCGAGGCCACGTGCGGTGGCACGTCGCCGTCGGTCGATGCGTGCGGGTGTGGCCATCCGACGCGTTCGATGCCCATCGCCCGCGCCAACGCGATCGAAGCCACGGCCGAGCCTCCGGCCGCCACCAGACAGGCCGAAGCGGTGTCACCTCGTGGTCGCGCCACGATCGTGGGGTCGCGGGCCGACCCCACCGCGACCCAGCCGTGCGCAGGCGCGACGAGAGGGCGCACCCATTGCGCGTACGACCACACCGCGATCATTCCCATGCAGGCGATCCAAGGTGGCCGCAGGTGGCCGAGCCCCCTGCGCACCAGCGTCGGTCCGCCGAGCACGAACACCGCTGCACAGGCCGCCACCGCGTCCGACGGGACCGTCGGCCACGTGGAGACGACCGCCGCGAGATCGACGATCAACGTGCCGGCGCTCCTCGCCGGAGCCAGCACACCGTCGCCGAGCCAGGGCTGGGCCAGCCATCCCGCGAGCCCCAGCGGCAGCACCACCAGCCCGAACACGGGCACGGCGACGAGGTTCGCCACCAGCCCCCAGACGCTGGTCTGTGCGAAGTGCAGGGCCGACAGGGGCGCGATGGCCCAGGTCACTCGCCAGGTCGTGAGCACGACCCCCGCACCCGGAGGGCTGCGGGTCAACGCGGCCATCGCCGCGACCGAGAGCTGAAAGCTCGGATCGATGCTCCACGCGGGGCGGTATAGCAGCATGCCCGTGGCGGCCACCGCCAGCACGGTGAGCCCGTGGACCGGCCTGCCCACCAGGCTGCCGAGGCCCAGCAAGATCAACATCGAGGCCGCCCGCACGGCCGATGCGGGCGCTCCCGTGAGCCCGACGTACGCGATCATCGGGATCCACGAGACGACGATCCCGACCCGTGGCGAGCCGGTGATCAGGGACGCGACCCGAAGCACGGTCGATCGCAAGACCCAGGACAACAACGCGACGTGCAGCCCACTGACGGCGACCAGGTGACCCAGCCCGGCGGCCTGCAGCTCCTCGCGCCGGTGGGGCGAGAGCACGCTGCGGGCCCCCAGCGTGCTGGCGAACACGAACGACAGGGCGTCGTCGCCCCGGGCGAGCGTCCACGCCCGGTGGCGCCCCTCCGCAACCCATGTCCAGGACCCGGCGGGCGCTGCCCGCCGATTCCACGCCCGCTCCACCGCCCCCAGCCGCGCAGCGCCCTGTGCCTGGGCCCGATCGACCGGATCGGCCCCGCCGGGGTGCAGTGGTGCCTCGGCGAGACGGAGCGCCTCCGCGCGCACACCGATCCGCTGGCCCGAGGCGAGCGGACACGCGTCCTCGGGCATGGACAGCAAGAGACGGGGACCGCCCGTCGGCGCCCGCGTGACGGCCTGGCAACGCGGACCGCTGGTGCTCGCGCCTTCGACCTCCAGCTCGACGATACCGGTCGGGAGGCCGCGTCCGGCCGCCGGCCAGGTCGCGGTCCGCACCGCCTCGCCCGCGGACCAGCCTCGTGCCCCACACAAGAGCAACACCGCGATCACCTGGAGGGCCGCCCACGTCCGGTTTCGCCGAGGCTCGAACCCCAATCCGCACAAACCCACCACCGCGAGCGCGGCACCGAGGGCACACAGCGCGACCGCGGTGGCCCCCGGCTCGACGACCGCCCAGGTGGCGTGACGGCCCCCGGCATATGCGATGCCGATCGTGAGCGCGCAGCCGAGCCAGAGGACGAGAAGCCCCACACGCTACCCATCGACCTCCGCGTCCGGGGCGTTGCACGAAAACGGCGGCATCGCACCCCCACGCGATCGGATTCGAGGCGGGAACCTCGGTGCCGACGCCGAACCGGCCACGTCTGCTCGGTGGAAGCGGCGGGCGCCCCTCGATCGCGTGGGGCGATGGCGCCCGCGCTGGGGCGTTGCGAGGGCTCGGGTGCGTTTTCGCCGATTTGCGGTTTCGGCCGGGCACACCCTACACTCACATCCGACCGTGCTTCTGACGCGTATTTGGGCCTTCATCCTGGCGGTGCTCGCCACGGGGTGTCTCGCCGGGATGTTCTTGCTCTCGCGAGGGTCGTCCGGAGACTTCACGCGTGCGGACCGAGAAGCGGTGCGCGCCGTGACCGAAGCGGGCCTCGCCGCACTGCAAGCGGAGATCCAGTCGTCGCCCGTCGAGCAGCTCGCGACCTTGATCGGCGATCCTCGCGTGCAAGAAGCGCTGGGTCGAACCAAGGCCCAAGAGGAGGATCTACCGGGCGACAAGTACCCCATCCACCAGGTGCTGGGCGAGGCCGCCGAGCAGCTCAGGGTCCAGACCGACTCCGACGTCACCGTCGCCGTCATCGAGTCGACGGGCGAGGTCCTGGTGGCCAACGGCGTCGCCGAGGCCGCGGTCAGCGAGCTGGTCGCCACCGAAGCCTACCAGGCCATCACGGGCGATCAGCAGGCCCTGTTCGCCGTCACGCTCGGCGGCGACATCCACGTGGCCAAGGTCAGCCGAATGCTCGCGCAGGACCGTCGGCTCGTGGCCATCGAGCGGCTCGATATCGGCGGCGGCTCGATGCTCCGGCGCGTCCTCGGCTCGGACACCCCCGCGGCGCTGGTGCGCAAGGGGGAAATCATCGGCGAACCGATCGGCGGACGCGTGCTCGTCGAGGAGATCCAGCAGCTCGCCAAGGAGCACGAGAGCGAGGTCCCCGAGCAGGGCGCGAGCAAGGTGTTCACGATCGGCGAGGGGCTCGACGCACGGCTGGGTGCCATGGGGCGTGTGCCCGGCCCCGCGGGGCGCGGACCCGGCGGAGCGATGCTGGTGGTGCTGTCGACCAGCACGGCCGCGGCGGGCCAGCGCGACCTCGCCGAGACCGCACGCCGCGGCTGGGAACGCGGCCTGGGCCCCGTGACCTGGGTCCTCCTCGCCGGGTTGCTCGCAATCAGCGGCGGTCTCGCGATCTATCTTCCTCAGCTCGAAGGCATCGGTCCGCTTCGCCGACTTCGTCGGGAGTTCGAAGCCATCGCCCAGGGCGCCCAGCACCAGATCTTCCACGACCGCTACGGCGGCCCCACCGGCGAGGTCGCTCGTGCGGCCGCCACCGTGCACGAGGCGTTACGGCAGGCCTACCTCGCCGAGTTGGAGATCGACGACGAGGTGGTCGAGGAGCAGGCGAAGGCATCGCGCCGCGCCCGTACGACCCGCGGACGTCGACTCCCCACTCGCGGGCTCCGAAAGCTTCCCGACGCCGTCGCCGACGCCGGTGCGCCGCAGCCCGCCACCGACGAACCCTCGTCGTCGCGGCGCCTGGCCGAGCCCGGCCCCCCGACGCCGGCGCAACACGATCCCATCGCCGCCGAACCGCAACCCGCCACCGCGGCGCCGCCCCAGCCCTCCCCGCCTCCGGTGGTGCCGCCCAGGCCCGCGCCGCGCCCGTCGGAGGCCAAACCCACCGCCGCTGCGTCGGCGCCCCCGCCGGCGACCCCGGGCTCGACGTCCCAACCCGCCACACCTTCGCCCGCGGTGTCTTCACCCACCGCGAGCGATGCGTCGTCCGAGGATCCGAAGGAGGCGGAGTACCGGGAGATCTTCGAGGAGTTCCTGCAGGTGAAGGTGGCGTGCGGCGAGTCCACGACGGGGCTCACCTTCGAGCGCTTCGCCGCCAAGCTTCGCAAGCAATCCAAGGACCTGATGGCCAAGCGCCCGGGGATCAAGGACGTACAGTTCAGCGTCTACGTCAAGGATGGCAAGGCGGCACTCAAGGCAAAGGTCGTGAAGGCGTGACGCTTCTTCAAATCGCGCAGATCGGGACCCCGGTGCTCCGCCAGCGAGCCCGGGAGGTGGGCGAGGACGAGCTGCGCTCGCCGGAGATCCAGGGGTTCATCGACGACCTGGTCGCGACGATGCGCGACGCCAATGGCGCCGGGTTGGCCGCCAACCAGGTCCACCGCCCCCTTCGCATCTGCGTCATCGAGGTGGGCGACAACCCGCGTTACCCCTACAAGCCCAAAGTTCCGCTGACCATCCTCGTCAATCCGGTGCTGACACCGGTCTCGGAGGATCGCTTCGACAACTACGAAGGTTGCCTGTCGGTGCCCGACCTTCGGGGGGTGGTGTCGCGCTGGGCGGAAATCCGGGTCCAGGCCCTCGATCGTCACGGCGCCCCCATCGACACCGTGGTCCGCGGGATCACCGCTGGTACCTTTCAGCACGAGGTCGACCACCTCGACGGCTACCTGTTCGTCGACCGCGTCGAAGACAGCCGAACCCTTTGCACCTGGAAAGCTTTCGCACGCCATCACGAGGCGGACTTCCGCGCCAAAGTGCAGGCGATCGTGGCACGGTACGGTTCGTAAGCAATGGACGAACACGCCGTCGAGCGCTGGCGGAGAGAGTTCTTGGATCTGGTCCTCGAGGGGGGCGACGAACCACCCCTGATGTCCTCCATGCTCGCCCTCGCGCGGCTCTTGCAGCGCGGCGAGACGTGGCGCGGTGTCGAAGCCACCCTGCGCACGCTCGAGGAGGCCGTCGTCGAGCGCTGCGCGGCGCCTTCCGAGCGGGGGCACGAGGACGCGGCGGCGGAGCTCATGTCGCTGCTCGCGGACCACGGTTTTACGGGCAACACCGAGCAGTACGAGGACGTCGCCAACAGCCTGATGGACCGCGTGCTGGAAAGACGCCGCGGTCTCCCCATCACCCTGTCCATCCTCGCGCTGCACTTGGCCGACAATGCGGGGATCGAGCTGGCAGGCGTGGCCTTTCCGGGCCATTTCGTGGTGGGTACCGGCCTGTCGTCCCGCTCACCGGTGATCTTCGATCCCTTCAACGGCGGGCGTCGCCTCGACTTCTCGGATCTGGCGGCGCTGTACCGCGCCGCGACGGGCAAACCGATGACCTCGCAAGCGCCGCTCTTGCGGGAATGCCTGCAACCTGCTTCGCCTCGCGCGATCTTGTCTCGCGTCCTGCGGAACCTGCAAAGTCACTACACGCTGCGGGGATCCCACGATCGGGCGGCGGAGGTGGTGGGTTTGCTCTCCGTGCTGCACCCCGAGCTGGTGCAGCTCCGCGATCTCCACGGCCGGCTGCACCGTCGCCTCGAAGAGCTGAACTGAGGGCGAGCCGCCGGGCGTTCCTGCTATCATCGCGACGATGACATCGGCGGCTTCCCTGCGGTCGCTCGCGGAAGAGCTGGAGGCTCGAGGTTGGGAGACTCGCTACCTCCGCGAGCTGCAGGAAGAGCTGGAGGTCCTCGAGCGTCCACCGAGCCTGATCTCGCGCATGCGGGCCGCCGCACGCGAGGCTGCGGCGCGCCACTGGCGAAACCTGCTCGGGGAGCTCAGCGAGAGCAAGGAGGCGATGTCGATCATCGTCACGCGCTTGCAAGGGGGCGAGATCTCGCGAGAGGACCGCGACAAGGTCCGCGCGCAGCTTCTCGATCTCGTCAAGGTCTTTCCCGCCGGGCTCATCGCGGCCGCGAACTCGGCCTTCCCGATCCCCGGCACGGGGCTGTTCACGCCGTGGATTCTGTGCCGCCTCGGCCTCATGCCCTCGCGATGGCGCGAGGCTCATCTCATCGAGCAGCTTCGAAAGGAACGCACGCGTCTCGCCCAGGCAGGCCTGTCCGGGAGCGCGCGGGCCATCGACGCGCTGGTCGACCGGCTGGAGCACGAGGTCGAAGCCCGGGAGAGGGTGGGACGGCAAGCATCCCTGTTGACGCACTGGGACGCCAACCGCAACGGCACCTGGGACGTCGAGGAACGCGAGGCCTACCTCCGCGAGCTCGCCCGCCTCCGCGATCTGGCCGAGCGCTTCGCGAGCAGAAAGTGCTGGTTTCTGGAGGCGGACGGCGAGATCTTCGGCGCGCTTCGACTCAGCGAGTTCGCCGAGGATCCCGGGCTGGCGGACCACCTGCACGACGACGAGATCCTGGTGTGCTTCGACGGCAAGAGCGGCTGGGTGGCCCTCCCCGATCTGCTGGGACGAGCGCCGCGCTTCGACGGGCTCGACCGCGCGGGCACGCTCGTCGGCAGCTCGTAGCGCGGTCGGCTTCGACGACGGGCGTGGTCTGCTAACCTTCCCCCGCGTGCGAGATCGTCGCCGGCAAAGCCTCTCGTTCCTCGCCTCGGCGATCCTGCACGCCACCGCCCTCTTGTGGGGCATGCTGCGCTTTGCTCCGGAGCTGCCGATCCCCGAGTTCGAGATCGAGCTCGAAGAGGTCGAGTTTCTCGATCCCGATCAGCTCCAGGGGGAGCAAGAGAAGCCCCCGCCCCCCGAGACCGCGCCACCGGTGCTCTACCCCGAGCCGCCTCCCGAGACCCCCGAGGGAGAGGGCGACGAACAAGGGGACGAGACGAAGGACGACGAGCAGGAGAGCGAAGAGAAGGCCCGCGACCTGGGCAAGCAACGCTCCAAAGCCGAGGAGCTCGGCCCGCCGCAGAGCACCTTCCATGCGCTGCTGGTGCCCAAGAAGATCCGGAAGCTCAGCTTCCGGGAGCAGGCCATCGACATCATGGCCGCCTTCCCGGATTTCGAGTTTCTGGTCTCCAAGGGCGGGTTCGACCCCCTCCACGACTTCGATCACATCGTGATCGCGAGCTCGAACATTCGGGACTGGCGCCAGACGTTCCTCGCCGTCGACTACAAGATGTCGCGCGAGGAGCTCAAGGCCGGGATCGAACGCGCCGTAGCGGCCAACGACGAGCACATCGAGTGGATCGAGGAAAACGGGATCCTGCGCGGCAACCCGGTGCCCCTCGGCGAGGACCCCGACGTGGATCAACGATGGTTCGTGCTCCTCGAGAACAAGGTCGCGGTCTACGTCCTGCCCGATTTTCTCCCCCACATCCTCGCCGACGAGGTCGGCGAGGACCCGACGGCCGGCAACTTCGTCGCCAACCTCACCAAGCTGCGGCGCTTCGCCGCCCGCCAGCCGACGGCCGGGCTCCAGGTCGTCGTGAGCAACCTTCGACGCAGCGTGAAGCGAACGAAGGGGCTGGCGTTCCAGGTCCCCGATCGCATCGAGTTGAGCGCCGAAGCCGAGGAGGATCCCGAGCTCATCGTCCGCGGAACCTTCGACACGGCGGTGGACGCCAAGGCCTTCCAGCAGTGGTGGGAAGGACCGGTGCGGGAGACGTTCCAGGACATCAAGCTTCGGTACGTGGTGGGCTGGATCTACGACGTGATCGAGGTGGAGCGAAGCGGCAAGGAGGTGAGGCTGTGGGCCCGTTTCGACCGCGGACAGGCCACCATGGTGCTCGAGACGCTGGCGAGCCAGCTCAACAAGATGCTGGGAAAGACGCCCGAGGAGGTCGAGGCCGACCGACGGCGACGGATCGAGAACTGGAAGGCGCGCCAGGGCGGGAAGCTGGGCCCGGGGGCGATCGACGGTGGAGGCTCACCGAGCGGGGACGCGCTGCCCCCGCCGTCTGTGGAACGTGCGCCCTCGGCGGGGCCGGCCGACGGGGGAGAGCCGGCGGAGCCACCCGCCCTCTAGCCGAACATCGGGAACGTCGCTGGGGGATCGGCACCGCGGGCAGCGTCGGGGGCTGACAGCCCCCAGTCATGCAGCCCGGGTCGACGGGGGGATGGTGTCATCGCCCTCGCAGGACGCTCCCGCCCCCCTGCTCACGGTTGGACGCGCGGGCAGGTTGGCGCCGGTCGAGCCGCCACGCTGATCCTGCAGGGGCGGGGATCGGGCTCCGATCGAGCACGGGGAAAGAAGCCGGGGTAAGATGCTGCGCATCCTTTGCACCGCCCGGGCCAACCCGTGCGTTGACGCGGACCGGCAAGGCGCGAAATGCGGATAACGCGCAGAACCGCCACGAGACGGATTCGACATGGGCGCAGACGGCAAGAAGAAGGACAGTGAGCTGGCCGAGAGCAGCGGCCTGACCGACATCCTGGAGGTCGCCTCCGCCATCGGCGCCGACGAGGATCGGAGTGCAGAGATCGGTCTCACGCCGGCCCCCGAGGATGACGACGACCTTCACAACCTCGGTGGAGGGTTCGGAGGGGTCGCCGTGGCATCGTTGGTCGCGGGTGACGATTCCGTACCGCCGCCTGCCCAACCGGCA
>CAZYSW010000121.1:6791-13218 GCA_964650105.1 uncultured Nannocystaceae bacterium | reverse complement strand
AGAAGATCCGTCTTGTGCATGCCGATGTCCTTCCGCAAAGCGCTTGGCGGGCCCATCATCGCAGACTTGTCGCCGAATGCTGAGTCCGGGTTGCTCTCGGGTCTCGGTGCGCGTGGACGCCTTCTCACGTGCGTGGGGTGCGATTGTGCGCTCGCGAGGGGAAATCCCCTTTCTCTGCGGCCCCGGCTCCACCAGAGAAAGGGGGTCACCGCCCCGACGACGAGCCGCAGCGTGGGCTGCGCATTCGTGAGGGTGCTCCGCGGCGCGCTCGAGTGCGCTTGCGTGCCCGGCGCGCCCAGGGAGCCAGGCGATCGGCTCCGTCGGGTCGGCGGCGACACCAGCGGCGAGGGACCGGGGCTCGTGCACCCGTTCACGAGGCCGTTTCGCCCGGACGGCGGTGCCCGGTCTTCGCGACATGCCGCCGCCCTCGCCGGCTTGCGGCCCGCCGAGGCCAGCCTGGGCCAGGCCCGCGAAATCGGGACTCGCCGACCCGGAGAACGATTTCGGGGCGACCCCGGGCGTCGATCCCTGTAGGCTCGATGCGACTGGAACCAAACGATGGGTCTATTCGACAAGAAGCGACCGGAACCGGATCCGGTCCAACCCCAGCCCCAAGCCCCACCCCAGGGCGCGGCGCCCAAGCCCGCGCCCGCTCCGCAGCCCGCGCCGAGGCCTTCCGAACCAGCCAGCTACGGCATCCAGAACGCCATCGAGCTGATGCGACGCCTTCCCGACGAGAACGTGCCGCTCGTGGTGGAAGTCGTGCGAAAGACGCTCGAGTCCCTCCACGTGGACATCACCGCGATCATCGAGGACGCGGAGCGTAAGGAGAATCGCATTGCGGAGCGGGTGCGCAACCTCGAAGAGGAGATCCGCGAGTTCGAGGAGGAGATCGCCGCGCGCAAGCAGGAGATCGCCGCGTTGACGGCGGACCGCGACGAGACCCGTTCGGTCAAGCAACGCCTCGAGCTCGCGCTCGGTCGCGACGGCGGCTCCGAGCCGAAACCGAGCGCGTCGAAACCGTCGACACCGGCACCCGCGACCGCGCGCTGACGTAGCGCCGCCCCCCGGTCCCCTCTCGCCGACCCGTTTGCCCGCGGTCGCGTCGGCGCGAGCCCTCGGTCGCGAGACCCCACGAGGGGATCCACGGCGCTCCGGGGCCCTTGCGGGCGATGCAGCGGCTCGTCCGACGTCCTGTCCCATCGGCCAGCTCAAAGGGGCGGCGTCGAGCCGGTACGATGGACGCGCTCGAACCCCCGCCTCGTGGACTCCAACCCGCCCGCGTGTTCCCGAGGCGGGGGCGCCGGGCACTTCACGGGCGGTGCCGTCCCCTCTCTTGCACCCCTCGCGAGCCGACCGACGTCACGGCGCCGCATCGGTGCGCAGACGATCGACCGCGATCGACACGGGCTGGCGACGCGTAGAGTGCGCAGACCTTCCCGTGCGTCATCCGTCGGTCTCGGCGCCGCCGGATCGACCACGGTCGCCGCGAGGCGCCGACGTCGGAAGGAGCTGCTTTGTGGGCGCGCAACGAGGGAAATCGCGTTCGAGGTTTTCTCTCTTCCCGTTTTGAGCTAGCAAGGCGGCGCGATGGCATCGCCCTTGGTTCAGATCGGTGGTCACCCCAACCGCTTCGGCGGTCATTCGCGACTCGACGCGTGGTGGGTCGGTCCGGCCCTCACGGCGGTCGGGCTCGTGTTCCTCTTCGGCTATCTCACGTTCCGCGCCTTCCAGGGCACGTACATGTGGTACGCGCCGTACATCAGCCCGACGGTCGCGCCCCCCTTGTTCACGCCCGCGTCGGGCTATCCGGGAGCGGTCCCGGTGGAAGTGGCGTGGTTCGGCGCGTTCCCGAGCTGGTGGCCGAGCTTCTTGCCTCAATCGCCCGCCTTCTTCGTCCCCGCCCTCGCCATCGCCTTCCGTTTCACCTGCTACTACTACCGCAAGGCGTACTACCGCTCGATCGTGATGTCGCCGCCCGCGTGTGCGGTCCGGGGCCGCGGCTCGTCCTATCGCGGTGAGACGGCGCTGCTCGTGTTCCAGAACCTGCACCGCTACACCCTGTACGGAGCTCTCTTCTTGCTGGTGTGTCTGTGGTACGAGGGCCTGGCCGCGTTCTTCAAGGACGGGAAGTTCGGCATCGGCGTCGGCACGGTGGTCATGCTGGTGAACGCGGGTCTCTTGACCGGCTACACCTTCGGTTGCCATTCGTGGCGGCACCTCATCGCGGGGCGCCTGGACTGCATGACCTGCGACGGCGCACCGACGACCAGCTACAAGCTCTGGAAGAAGTCGTCGTGGCTCAACGCGCGGCACATGCTGTTCGCGTGGCTCAGCCTGTTCTGGGTGGTGTTCACCGACGTGTACATCCAGCTCGTCTCGCGCGGTGTGATCACCGACCTCAACACCTGGTGACGGCAGGGGTTCGGCCTCCACCGAACGAGGCCCTGGGTTCGGGGCGGCACGCTCCCGACGGTCCGAGCGCCGAGACGGCCGCGTGTCGTCGTCCGCGTTTCGAGGGCCGACGTCTCGCGGCGCCTCCGCTGGCGTCTGCCGCTTCGCGAAGCAGATTGCCCTTCGAATGGGCGCCGAGCACGGGCGGGACGGCGGTCCCTCCCTTCCGAAAAAGACCTGGGTCGCGGACCTCCTCGCGTCGTTCGTGGCCTTCCTGGTGGCGGTGCCCTTGTGCATCGGCATCGCCGTGGCTTGCGGTGTGCCCGCCGAACGGGGACTCGTCACCGGCATCATCGGTGGCATCGTCGTCGGCACCCTCGCCGGTGCACCGCTTCTGGTGAGCGGCCCCGCCGCGAGCCTGATCGTGCCGGTCTTCGATCTGGTCCGCACCCACGGACTCACGGCGCTGGCTCCCGTCGTGATGCTCGCCGGGGCGTGGCAGATCATCGCCGGCGTCGCCAGGCTGGGACAGTGGTTCCGCGCGGTGGCGCCGGCCGTGATCCACGGGATGCTCATCGGGATCGGCATCCTGATCTGCGCGTCGCAGCTCCACGTCGCCATCGACGGCGAGCCCAACGCGAGCTTCTTCGACAACGTCGTCGCCTTCTTCCCCGCGTTCCACCAACGGGTCGGCGCGGGGGCCCCCCCTGGCGCTCGGGACCCGGTGCTGGTCGCCGCCGCGACCATCGTGCTGCTGGTGGGGTGGAACAGGTTCAGGCCCGCGCGGCTGAAGTTGGTGCCCGGTCACTTGGTGGCGCTGCTCGTCGTCATCGTGGCCACGCTCGCCTTGCGACCCCAGGTGATGTTCCTCGACATCTCGCCCACCTTCTTTTCGGGGCTGGCTCCGCCGTCCGTCCAGGATCTGAGGATCCTCCGGCAACCGGAGATCATCGGACTGTCGCTGGTCTTCGCCTTCGTCGCGAGCGCGGCGACGCTGCTGACCGCCAGCGCCATCGATCGCCGCCAGAGTCACACGCGGGCCGACTACGATCGCGAGATGCTGGCCCAGGGGATCGGTAACGCCCTCACCGGATCGGTGGGTGGCCTGCCCATGACCGGGGTCATCGTCCGCAGCTCCGTCAACGTCGACGCCGGCGCGAGGACTCGCCTGTCGGCGATCCTGCACGGCGTCTGGATCCTGATCTTCGTTTCGCTGGCGCCCGAGCTGCTCGAGCGCATCCCTCGAGCGAGCCTCGGTGCCACTCTCGTGTACACCGGGTTCCGGTTGATCGACCATCGCGCCCTCGTCGAGCTCTACCGGCAGGGTCGCGCCGAGCTCGGGATCGCCCTGATCACGCTGTTGGGCGTGGTGTTCGTCGAGCTGTTCGTGGGCATCGTGGCCGGGCTGGCCGCCGCCTTCGTCAAGCTCATCTACACGTTCTCGCGCCTGGAGGTCCGAAGCGAGCCCAGCCCGAGCGAAAAGGTCCAGCATCTCCACCTCACCGGCTCGGCGACGTTCATCCAGCTCCCCCGGCTGGCCAAGGCGCTCGACGCGGTGCCCAAGGATCGCGAGCTGCACGTGCACATCGACGAGCTCGAGCACATCGACCACGCTTGCCTCGAGCTCTTGTCGAGCTGGCGTCGTCAGCGAGAGACGGAGAACGCCCCGGGAATGGTCGTCCAGTGGGACGAGCTCACCCAGCGCTATCGCTCCCGGCATCCGATGGTGGGCGTGCAGCGGACGGCCGAGTCGTCGAGATCGCTTTGGAGCCTGGTCTGGGCCGAGTGGAAGCGGATCTACGCACCCCGCCGAGGCCGACTCGCGGTGGGTCTGGCACCGGACTGGCTGGATGCGTCACGGGTCCGCGTACGGCTCGACGCCAGCTCGCTCGACGACGTCCTGTTCGCCGCCGCGCAAATGCTGGCACCCGCGGCCGGGATCGCGGCCGACGAAGTGAAGCGGATGCTGCGACATCGGATCGACGAACACGTGGCCTTGGGGGCCGGCGTGAGCGTGCCTCACACCCTGGTGCCGAGCCTGCCCAAGGCCATCGCGGCGCTGGTGGTGACGCGAGAACCGATCGACGTTCCGGGCGAGCCCGCCGACGTGTTCTTCGTGCTGCTCGCTCCCGAGAACGACCCCGAGCAGCACCTCCGCTCGCTCGCGCACGTGGGGCGGCTTTGTCACGACACGACGTTCCTCGAGCGGCTTCGACGAGCGGAGACCTCCGAGGAAGCGGCAGCGCTGGTCGACGCGGCCCGCAGGTCGATGGTCGCTGCCGACGCGGGGATCGGATCCGGTCGGCACAGCGTGCTCGCGGTCTTGTCGATCGACGGAGAAGAACGGACCCGGCGGATCGCGGCGCTGGTGGGGCAGGCCTTCTTCCGACCCGTGGTCCTCTCGCGGGAAGATCGCGGCCCGTTCGAGGCGCTTCGCCGCGTCCTCCTCGTTCCCCGTTCACGACGCCTGGTGCTGGTGCCGCTGCGGGCCCGAGACCTCGACGTCCTGCGCCCCCTGTTGGGCGAACGATCCCGGTTGTTCCCGGACGACCGCTGCGAGATCCACCTCTTGCACCTCGATGACGAGGAGCGCGTGCCGAGCCTTGCGGGTGTCGCGCGATCGGACGGCGTCGGAAGCGAAGGTGGCCCGAGCGACGCCTCGGCGATGCAAAGAACCGAACGCAGGATCGGACGCCGTCGGGCGGCACGGTGACGCAGCCTCGTTGGAGCGTCGATGCAGGCAACCGACGGCGGCGAGGACGGTGCCGCCACCTCGCAGGACTTGTCCGATGCCTTGCGGGGGCTCAGCATACGCGGACCATGGCGGAACCGAGTCAGCACGCACCCGGGCACGACGGCAAGGAGATGTCGACCGACAAGATCCGTGGGATCATCATCGGCGTCGCGTTGGCGTTGATGGGCATGGCGATCGCCTACGGGGTGGGTCGCCTGCAGGGCGCGACCGCCACGGCCTCGGTGCAAGAGGAGCTGAAGACCGCCGAAGAAGAGCAAAAGCGGGAGGCCTCGATGCTCCAGGATCGCGTCTCGGCCCTGCAACGGCGCGTCGAGCTGTTGGAGGCCCGACGCCAGCTCCATCTGTCCTTGATCGCTCTCGATGCGCGCAACTTCGGGACCGCCCAGGGGCACCTGGAGCAGGCGGCCTCGCAGCTCTCCAACGCCAAGCAGGCGACGCCCGGGCTGGAGGAGATCGTCGCGGGGCTCGGTGCGCTCCGGCTGGTCGCGAGCGAGGACGTCGCGGGCGAGCGCGCGCGCGTGCTCGTGCAGGCCGCGGCCCTCGATGCAGCGATCGAACGCGATCGGTCCACCGCGTCCCCCGTGCCGTGACCTCCTGCGGCCGCGCCCGTCGGCGTCGGCCGGGATCAACAGCCACCATCGACCACGATTGCAGACGCGGTCATCTCGACGTGGGTGGGGATGCCGGGGAGGTTCGCGGAGAACTGCGCCTCGACGTCGACGTCGAGGGTGCACGGGAAGTGGAGCTGCCCCAGCCGACCGAAGGGGACCGTTCCGGAGGCGTCGATCGCCGCTTCGGCGCCGAACATCGTGGGGTTGTCTTCCTCGCAGGCCGCGGCGACGTCGTTGATGGAAATCGACTCGACCGCCCAACCGGTCGGCGTGGTCACTCCGGGATAGGCCGCACCGCCCCCGGCCGGCCACACCAGTCGCAGCCACACGCAGAGATCCTCGTTGTAATCGGCCTTCCGCACCTCGACGCGGTCGAGCCCCCCGATGATCACCCGCGCGGAGTAGACGACACCATCGCCCTCGGTTTCCGATCCCTCGCCTCGGTCCGCGCTCCCCTCGGTGCCCGTGCTCCCCTCGGTGGTCGTCGGATCGGTCGAGGTGGTGGACGGTCCGGCGGAGACGGAGGTCTCGCCGGCCGTCCCCGTGGCCGAGGCCGTCATCGACGTCGTGCCGGTCGCCGTCGAGGACGCGCTCGACGGACCGGACGATGCATCGTCGTCGAGGGTGCTCGCGCTCATGTCGATCCAGAAGTCGCCCGACTCCTCGC
>CAZYSW010000121.1:0-6781 GCA_964650105.1 uncultured Nannocystaceae bacterium | reverse complement strand
CGTGCGCGTCCCGACCGAGGCGCTCACCGAGGCGGTGTCCGACGCCGCGTCGCCGCAACCGAGTGAGGAGACACAGCCCACGACCAACGCTGCACGGACCACCGCGCGCATACTCCATGCTACCGCAGGGCGCGAGCCACCGGCTGTCCGCGGTGCGCGTGCCCGGCCTAGGCCGCCGTCGGGCGCTCGACACCGATTCGTGGGGTCGCGGGCTCGTCGCACGCCGCGATCCTCCCGGCGCCGTGAAGGGAAGCGGCCGGTGTGCGACCCTTCGTCCCCGGCGCCGAGCCCCGAGACTCCGCGCCGTTTTCGACAGGGGTCGCCCATGAAACTCACGAAGATCCTGCTGTGTGTGGCAGTGGTCGCTGCCTGCACCAAGGCCCCCTCGACGGGGGATACCGCCGATCCCACCCGAGCGACCGAAGCGGGTGACGTCGATCGGTCCACGCCCTTGCCGCTGGACCCGGACGTGCGGATGGGCAAGCTCGACAACGGGCTCACCTATTACATCCGTCGTCACGAACAGCCCCGGCAGCGCGCGATGCTGTGGTTGGCCGTGAACGCAGGGTCGGTGCTCGAAGACGACGATCAAAAGGGTCTCGCCCACTTCGTGGAGCACATGGCGTTCAACGGCACGGCGCGGTTCGAGAAGAACACGCTCATCGAATTCATCGAGAAGACGGGCATGGACTTCGGCGCCGACCTCAACGCCTTCACGTCCTTCGACGAGACCGTCTACATGCTCACCGTGCCCACGGACGACCAGAAGGTGGTGACCATGGGCGTGGACATCCTCGAGGATTGGGCGGGAGCGATCGCCTTCGACGCGACCGAGGTCGACAAGGAACGCGGTGTGGTCATCGAGGAGTGGCGCCTGGGCAGAGGGGCCCAGCAGCGGGTCTTCGACAAGCAATGGCCGATCTTCCTCGGGGGCTCGAAGTACGCCGATCGCAAGCCCATCGGTGAGAAGGAGATCCTGGAGAACGCCCCGGTCGATCGCCTGACCTCGTTCTACCGGGACTGGTATCGACCCGATCTCATGGCGGTGATCGTGGTGGGAGACGTCGATCCGTCGACGATGGAAAAGGAGATCGCGGCCCGCTTCGCCAAACTCGAAAAACCCGATCGGCCCCGCGAGCGCGAGAACGTGCCGGTCCCGCTGTTGGAGACGACGCGAGCGGCGGTGGTGACCGACCCCGAGGCACAACTCGCCACCGTCACCCTCGCGATCAAGGGGCCGCGAACCCCGGTGATCACCGAGGCCGATTACCGCGACAAGCTGATCGAGGATCTCTTCCACGGCATGTTGCGCGCGCGCCTCGACGAGATCCGGCAGCGCCCCGACGCGCCCTTCGCCTTCGCGTTCAGCAACACGTCGGACATGGGTCGCGCCGTCGACGTGTTTCAGCTCGTGGCGGGCGCCAAGCCGGGGCGGGTGGACGACGCCCTGGAGACCTTGTCGACCGAGCTCGAACGCGTGCGACGACACGGCTTTCTGGCCGCCGAGCTGGAGCGACAAAAGGCGGATGTCCTGAGGCGTCATCAACGCGCCGCCACCGAGAAGGACAAGGTGGAATCCCGCGCGTATGCGTTCGAGATCGTTCGGCACTTCCTGGGCGGCGAGGCCATGCCCGGTCGGGACGCCGAGCTCGCGCTGGTCGAGCGCTTCCTACCGACCATCACGCTCGACGAGGTCGACGCGCTGGCGGAGAGCTGGACCGAGCGCAAGGACCGGGTGGTGCTGGCGAGCGGAGCGACCCGCGACAAGATGCCCAGCGAGCAGGAGCTGCTGGCGATCGTGAGCTCCGTAGCGAAGCGCGACGTCTCCCCCTACGTCGAGGAGTCCGCAGGCGCCACGCTCATGGCCGAGCTGCCCGCGTCGGGGACCATCGTCGACAAGAAGAAGCTCGAGCCCATCGGCACGTCGGTGTGGACGCTGTCCAACGGCGCGAAGGTCGTCGTGAAGCCCACCGACTTCAAGAACGACGAGGTGCTGTTTCAGGCCTTCAGCCCCGGGGGCCACTCCCTGGCCTCGAAGGCCGACTACCGCTCGGCGAGCTCGGCGTCGGCGATCGTCTCCCAGTCGGGCGTCGGACCGTTCGACGCCGCGACGATCCGCAAGTTGCTGGCGGGCAAGGTGGCCAACGTGCAGCCGTGGGTCGGCGAGCTCGAAGAGGGGCTCTCCGGGAGCGCCTCGCCCCGCGACCTCGAAACGATGCTCCAGCTCGTGCATCTCTACTTCACCAGCCCACGACGGGATCCCGAGGCCTTCGAGGCCTGGAGATCCAGCACGGCGGCGTTCGTCAAGAATCGGGATCTCAACCCGCAGATGTACTTCTTCGAGAAGCTGCAGGCCTTCGTCAGCAACGATCATCCGCGGCGCCTACCGATGACCATGGAGGCGCTCGAGGAGGTGGAGCTGGAGAAGGCCTTCGCCTTCTACCAGGACCGCTTCGCCGACGCCGGGGACTTCGTCTTCGTCTTCGTCGGGAATGTGGACGAGGCCGCGCTCGAGCAGCTCGCCGCCCGCTACCTCGCCAGCCTTCCGTCCACGGGGCGCAAGGAGAAGTGGAAGGACGTCGGCGTGAAGCTCCCCAAGGGGATCAAGAAGCTCCGGGTGGAAAAGGGGCAGGATCCGAAGAGCTTCGTGTTCATCACCTTCCATGGCGACGTCAAGTGGACGCCCGAAGCGGAGGACGACCTGGAGATCCTCGGTGAGGTGCTGGACATCCGCTTGCGAGAGGTGCTGCGCGAGGACATGAGCGGCGTGTACGGGGCATTCAGCCGTGGGAACCTGGAGCGACGGCCCAAACAGCGCTACACCTACTCGGTGGGGTTCGGATGTGCCCCCGAGAACGTCGACAAGCTCCAGGCGGCGGTCTTCGAGATCGTCGCGTCGGTGAAAATAACCGGCGTCTCCGAGACGTACCTGGAGAAGGTTCGCGAACAACGTCGCCGGAAGCTGGAGACCGACCAGCGTACGAACGCGTTCTGGGCCCGCGCACTGGCCGATCACTTCCGATACGGCACCGATCCGAACGCGATCCTCGAGCGCGAACAGCAAGCCATCGAGCGAGTCACGAGCGAGAACGTGCAGACGGCGGCGCGGCGATACCTGTCGAACCAGCACGTGGACGCGGTCTTGATGCCGGAGTCGACGGCCGGCGGGTGACCTCGCGACCGCGGGGGCGAACGTGCACGGCCGTCGTCCCCGCGCGCGACGGAGCGCACCGCCAGCCGACCTCCGGCGAGCGCCGCGGGGGGCGAGGTTCGGGTTCGGCCGACCGGGATCC
The DNA here is from genome assembly GCA_964650105.1 of uncultured Nannocystaceae bacterium. Classification (GTDB taxonomy): domain Bacteria; phylum Myxococcota_A; class Polyangia; order Nannocystales; family Nannocystaceae; genus CAZYSW01. Next base: position 3,488 of record CAZYSW010000121.1, on the reverse strand, counting down.
GACTTTGGAGCCGACGAATCGACGCGACGGCGCAGCACACCGAACGTCGCTTCGAAGGGCCGTACCTCGGGCGCGCCCGCGGCGGGGCGCGCCTGGTGAACTGCCCGCGCGAGGGGCTATCGCTGTCACATGCCCACCCAGCGTCGCGTCGTGTCCTCGGTCGCCGCCTGCGTCCTCGTCGGAACCGTCGGGACGGGATGCGGCGACGCGAGGACCCCGGTCTTTGCGCAGAGCGACGATACGGGGGTCTCCGTCGACCCCCCGCCCGACGATCGGAACGACGACCGTGACGACGACGACGTCGACCAGGTGCCCCTCGGGGTCTGTGCGTCGTGTGACGACGACAACCCGTGCACCGAGGATCGCTGCGAGGCCGGTGACTGCATCCGAACGGCGGTCGTCTCCGGTGCGTGCCGACCTCGAATCGACGTCCAGTATCCACCGCGTGGCTCCGCACTCTGGGGCGGCTGGGACGATCCCATGGTCGACGTCCTGGGCACGGCGCGCAGCGAGGCGGCCCCGATCGCCTCGTTGACGATCAACGGGGAGCCCGTGGCGGTGACCGACAGCGGGGTCTTTCATCACCGCGTCCGGGCCACACCGGGCGGCAACATCCTGGTGATGGAGGTCGTCGATGCCCTCGGCGCATCGCGTCGACGCGTGCAGTCGTTCGTGTGGGCGACCGGCTACCGCGATCCCGGCGGCGGCGTGGGGACGGGGATGGCGCCCCAGGGCTTGGGGATCTTCTTGGCGCAGGCGTCGTTCGACGACTTCGATCGGACCTTACCGCCCGACGACCTCGCGACGGTCGTCGCGACGGCGCTCGACGGCCTGGACCCGAGCAGCTTGATCGATCCGAGCACCCCGATCACCCACAGCAACGGCTACGACGTGTACCTCACGGACCTGAGGCTCGGGTCGACCGGGGTCGAGCTCCACGTGCTCGATGGAGGCCTGTACCTGTCGGCGGTCCTGCGCGACGTGCTCGGGAATCTGGACCTGGACTGCACGTCCATCGGCTGCTTCTTCTCGGGTGGAGACAGCTCGGGCGGGATCCGGATCGAGGAGATCGGGATCGGCGCGATGCTGACCTTCACCGTGACCGACGATGGGCGCCTGGAGGTCTCGGTGGGTAACGTTCAAATCGATCGAGACCCGAACGACGTGGAGATCTGGTCCGACAACGGATGGACGGACTTCCTGATCACCATCATCGAGCCGTTCATCATCGACAGCGTAGCCTCGAGCATCGCCGGGGCCCTTCGGCCGCGGGTCGAAACCATGCTGGGACCCGCGCTGGGCGACGCCATGAACGGGCTGGCCTTCGACACGACGTTCGAGCTGCCCGCGCTCGACGGGGGTCCGCCCATCGGCGTTCGCCTGGTGACCGACTTCACCTTCGTGAGCCTCCACGACGGCGCAGCACCGCCTCGTCAGTCGCCACCACGCGGCGCGTTCTTCGTTCAGCGTGCCGGCGCGTATCCGCGTCGCGGCGCGGCCCCTCCGTCGAGCGTGGGCATCCCCGTACGCGACGGGTGTGGAATCGGCTCGGGCCCCCTCGTCCTGCCCCGGTCGGCCCCGGTCGAAGTCGGCATCACCGACGATCTTCTAAACGGGCTGTTCCACGCCGCCTGGCGAGGGGGTCTTCTGGAGTTGGAGGCGACCCCGGATCTGCTCGGGGATCCCGGAGGAGGATTCATCTCCGATCTGCAGGTCGCCGTGAGCGGGTTGCTCCCGCCCATCGCCACCGACTGCGGACCCGAGGGTCGGCTGCGCCTGCACATCGGCGACCTGCGTCTGGTGGCGAGCCTGCGCCTGCTCGACGAGCCCATGACCTTCACCGCCTACGCGTCGGTGCTCGCCGCGCTGGACGTGGACGTCGCCTCCGAAGGGCTGGGCATCGCGATCGCGGACGTGCTCGAGCTGCAGACCGAGCTGACGGTCGGCGAGGACGAGAACATCCCCGCCGAGGATCTCCTGCAGGCCGCCCTCGAAGATCGGCTCGTCGACATGCTGTTGGCCCGACTCGGCGAAGCGGGTGCGCTGGCGACCATCGAGCTCCCGGCCTTCGACGTCAGCGCGCCGCTGGGCGTCCCGCCGGGCACGGCCGTGTTGCAGGTGAGCGCCGAAACGGTGGCTCGAGAGCCGGGGGTCACCGTCGTCGGGGGCCATCTGTAGAACGGCGACCCCCGAACGCGGCGACGTGCGCCCGGGCCGTCGCGGCCTCGCTCACGCCGACTCGACCGCGAGCTCCTCGCGACGACCCGTCACGGCCCTCTTGCGCCGAACGATCCGCCGCAAGAGGGACAGGGCTCTTCTGCGCACGAACCTCGCGTAGGGGCGGATGCCGAAGTTCCAGGCCCGGCTCAGGCGCAATCGCGTCGTGTCGTCGCAGGCCACGGCGCGGACCTCCATGGTCACCAAGGAGCGGCCCTCACCGTGCGGCTGCACGAAGATGTTGCACGCCAGCTTGGCTGTGCCCGGCTCGCGAAACGAGGCGAAGGCTTCGGCGTCCAGCGCCTGGAGCTCCCGCTTGGGTCCCCAGAACCGACCCGCGGTGCCGATGACGATCTCCCGCTCCGCTCGCTCGCCGAGGACCGAAAAGCCGCGCTCCTCGGTCGCCAGGTCGTCGAGGGACATCCGTCCGGTCGCCTCCTTGCCCTTGAAGGGCTCGCGGGCCCACCACGTCCGGACCCGCAGCGGCAAGGTGCGCAGCCACGCGATGGCACGCAGCGAACCGAGCATGTTGAGGTCCATCTCCCGGACCGCCGCATAGACCACGTCGGGCGGCGCATCCACCACCCCCTGGACCGAATCGTAGACATCGTAGGTGGGGAGCTGCTCGTCGAGGAGCATCCGCGATTCGCCGTTCATGCCCGACAGACTGCACCGCGTCCCCCACCCGACCAGCCTCCGAGCGCGGTGCGTGACGATCGCCCCGACGCCGCGAGGGCACGCGTGAGCGCGGAGCGTCGACCCCGGCCGTCGTGCAGCCCGCCGTCTACTTGCGGCGGATCTCGAACGTGGCGCTCTCGATCGCCAGGGTCGTGTCGTCCTTGGCGCGAACGGTGCCGGAGATCGTCCCGGTGAGGTGAAGGGTGGAGGGATCCCAGGTGTCGATGGTGACGGTCACCGTTCCGGGGTGGCCGATGTGCCCGCCATACGTCTTGCCGGAGGGATCGGTGTACGAAAGGGCGGCGACGTGACCGCGCTGCCGACGAGCTTGCGGCGCGATCGGTTTGCCTCCGGCGAGGCCGGCGAAATCGAACCCCTGGAGTCGGAGGATGATTCTCTCGGTGCTGCCGAACTCGGGGTGTGCGGTCAGCACCGCCGACCAGGCGCGACCGAAAGGCGCGACGTTGTTTCCCTCGGCCGCAAGCACGTCGAACCGGATGGTGCGGTCGCCGATCTTGCCGGCGACGTGTCCGACGTGCGACGCGGAGGCATCGGCGGCGTCGGGCCCCGGCTCGGCGCCGTCTTCCGGTTCG
>CAZYSW010000120.1:0-13242 GCA_964650105.1 uncultured Nannocystaceae bacterium | reverse complement strand
GGCGTCACGGTGCGCGTCCTGTACCTGTCCAATGCCGAGGAGTACTGGCCGCGATACGAGCAGAGCTTTCGCGAGAACGTGGCCGCGCTGCCCATGGACGAGCGCTCGGTCGTGCTCCGCACGCTCCTCATCTGGGAGGTCAACAACGACTACCGCTACAACCTCCAGCCCCTCGAAAACTTCGCGGAGTGGCTCGACCGCCCCTTCATCCGCAACGTCTACGACATCGTCCACGCCCGCCCCGAGCCCGACCCCACCATCATCAACTACTTCGAAACCCGCTCCGACCCCGACGACTCCCCCCGTGCCCCCCGCTCCACCGAAGACCATCGGGTCGGCACGCGTCCCCTTGCCGAGCCACGTCCGAGAGCTCAATCGTCTCCGGGTGGCGCCTCCCCGCTCGTCGCGGGTCTGTGCACCAGCGCGGCCGCCTCCTCGAGCGAGGCAGCGCAGCGGAAGCCGAAGTGATGGAAGGGGTCGTTGTCGGGCACGTGCGTGCGCCGATAGACCGCCGTGGCGTAGCGGTGATCCCAGTACCAGCTCCCGCCCCGAACGACGCGCTCGCGGTGCCCGGGGCAGGGATCGGCACCCCCGCACGGACCCTTCGGATCGGTGCCCCGGCACGCGTCACCGCACGCGGCGTAGCTCGGCGAGGCCCAGTCGTACACCCACTCCCAGGAGTTGCCGGCCATGTCGTACAGCCCGTACACGCCCGGGGGGCGGCTGCCCACCTCGAACGTGCGCCCCTTGTCGGGATGCTCCTTGCGCTTCTTCACCCCGCAGCTCCGTCCGCGTTCGTCCTTGATCACGGCGTGCTCGCACGTCGCCCGCTCGTTCCCCCACGGATACAGTGCCCCCTCGGTCCCCCGCGCGGCCTTCTCCCACTGCGCCTCGGTCGGCAAGTGCTTGCCCTGGACCTCGCAGTAGCGGACCGCCGCATACCAGTCGACCCCGGTCATCGGCTGCTTGGGTCGGCTGAAGTCGTTGTACAGCGGACCCGCGCGAGGACACTCGCCCGCCTTCTGGCAGGCCTTGTAGTCCGCGTACGTCACCTCGTACAGGTCCATGTAGAACGTCTGCAACCAGACCTCCTCGGCCGGCCTGGTGTTTTCGGGACCGTCGTCGGTTCCTCGCACGAAGGGCCCCCCGGGGATGCACGCCATCTTCGGGGGCACCTCGCCGCAGGGCTGAATCGCCGTGCCGTCGGGCGCCACCGCCAGCGGCGGAGGCCCTTCGGCCACCGGCTCCTCCGACGCCTCGACGGCATCGTCGTCCGTGACCTCCGCAGCCGCCACCGCCGGCAGGCGTTCGACCGCTGCGGATTCGGGCGCCTCGTCGGTCACGGCGACCGGCGAGGCCGAGCTTCGCGGTCCACAGCCCACCGCCGCGACCAGGACGAGCGCACCTCGACCCACCGCCCCCACCTTCGTCCCCGACCCGGTGTCTCGCCGACCGACGCCTCGCCGGGCGCCTCCTCGAACCGGCTCGTGCGTGACGCGTCGAGGCCCTCTGCCCATCCCGCGTAGTGTACGCCGATCTCCCTCGGCGGTCGCGCACCCCTGCCGCCACGCCCTGCTTTCTCCGTTCACGCGAGGCGTGCCCTCACCGGGCGCGGCGCCACGCGGGCCCGTAAGCGCACCGCCGGCGCACGTCTGTCCGAGCAGCTCACAACCGCTGTTGCGCCACGGTCTCGATCACCAGGGCGTAGCCGAACCACCCGTTGTCGAGCCGCGTCGTGCGGGGTGCATCGAGGTCGTCTGCCCACCCCTCGTAACGGATGACGATCTCACCCGCTGGACGCCCGTCCTCTCGACGGAACCGCCGCTCGCGGAGCCGCCCTGCCTGCCACCGCTCGTACACGATCTCCCCGCCCACGCGATGCGTGCGCTCTCCGTCGCGCGGCGGCTCGCCTGGAATCCACGGATAGTACGCCCGCTGCACGTCGAAGATCATGTACTTCGGATCGAAGGGGATCTTCTCGGGGCTGCGGTTGTCGAGCTCCACGTTCCCGTCCACCAGGCGAACCACGAACCCCGGCGTCTTCATGGGGCTGAGCCCAATGAGCAAGAGCTCGCCGTCGGCCTTCGACAGGACCGCCTCGAAGCTCCGGGCTTGCCCCTCCCAGTGCGCAGTCACCTTTTGCTGCCACTGGAAGTCCGCCCCGTAGGTCTCCGGCGGCAGGAGCATCCCCGGGTATCCGACGGGTGCACCCTGGGCCGGCGCCGAGGTCTCGGGTGCGCGCCCTCGATGCTCGCACGCCACGAGCGAGGCCACCACGGCCAAGCCCACCCATGAACGCATCGTGCTCATCCCGACGACGCCCCCCTCTGTCGCACGTCGGCGGGCAACAGCGCCAGCGTGGTCGGGGCCAGAAGCAGACTCGCCGTCACCCCCACCGCCGCCACCAATCCGATCATGCTCATCGTGGGATGTTCCGAGAGCGCCAGGACCCCGAACCCCAGCACGGTGGTGAGCCAGCAGACGACGAGCGCCACCAGCGTCGTCGACATCTCGCCCTCGCTGTCCTCGCGGCTCTCCGCCAGGAACACCGCATAGTCCACCCCGATGGCCGAGATCATCAAGATCGCGGTCAACCCGATCAGATCGAGGGGCCGACCGAGCGCCGCCAGCACGGCGATCGTCACCCCGGTGGCCAGGATCGCCGGCGTCATGGTGGCCGCGATCATCCGCGGCGAGCGATAGCGGATCGCCAGCACCACACCGATCGCGACCAGACCGGCCCCCAGCAAAGCGACGGCGCGTTCGCGATACGCCCGCATCGCCGCCGCCATCGCGGCCGGCTGATCCACGTACTGTGCCCCTTCGATGCGCTCGACCCGGGCCGCGACCGCCTCGGGATCGTGCACGTCTCGCAAGAGCGTCACGAACGCGACGCGTCCGTCGACCTCGATCCGCATCGACCGTACGAGCGGGGCGACGGCCGACTCCGCGAGATCGCGATACGCGAGCGGCGGTGGGGGCGGACGCTCGATCGCCTCGAAGAACGGGGCGAACAGCGCCTCGTTGAAGCCGGCGTCGGCGAGCACCCGAGACATCCTCTGCCGAAGCCGGGGCGCCGTGCGTAGCACCTCGTCGACGGCGAGCTGCCGACGCGCGCTCGGGAGCATCGTCGAGATTCCCTGCCAGGCGCCGATCTCCCCCGCTGCACGTGCGTCGGCGAGCGCCTCCGCCACCGTTTCGGCGACCTGCAGCGCGTCCTCGTCGGTGTCTCCCAGCGCGACCACGAACCGCCCCTGGTCGAACCTGGCCACCCGCGCGCGCACGCGTTCGTCCTCGTCGACCATGGCGGGGTCGAGCCGGGTCGTGCGGGCCAGGTCGTCTTCCCATCGAATGTCGAGGACCCCCCAGATCGTCGTCACCGCCGCGACGGTCACCAAACCCCATCCCGCGTTTCGATTCCGCCGCAACCCCCGGAACGCGACCCACAGCACGTGCCCCAGCCGGACGTGCGCCCGCGTCGGTGCGGGCTCGGACGGCAACAGCCACGGCACGAACACCCGCGTGGCCACCAGCGCCGTGACCACCCCGACCGAGGCGAAGATCGCCACCTGACGAAGGCCCGGGAAGGACGAACCCGCGATCATGGCGAAGCCGACCGCCGTCGTCCCCCCACCCATCACCAGCGCCGGCCAGATCCGTCGCACGCTTTCGTGAGGCCCCTCGGCCGCGGGGTGCATCACGTGGTGAACGTAGGCGTGAACCACGTAGTCGACGCAGACCCCGATGAGCGAGGCTCCGAACGCGAACGTCAGCCCGTGAACCCGTCCATGGGCGAGCAACGACACCGCGGTGGCGACCACCAGGCCACACCCGATGGGGACCAGGGCCACCACCGGCAGCCGAAACGAGCGCAACAGCAGCAGGCACAAGAGGAACAGACCGACGATGGACAGCGTGGTCGTCCGGGTGATGTCGGCCTTGATCGTCTCCTCGGCGCGAATCGAAAACCGCGCCAACCCACTGGTCTCCAGCGCGCCCACCTCCATCTGCGCGCCCACCCGGGCGTAGGCCGCCTCCAAGCCTTCGGCGACCACCCGCTGCTCGGGGGCGTCGAAGGCCGACGCCCGGGTGCCGATCACGAACACCGCGAACCGTTCGTCGGCCACGAACCGCCCGTCGATGGTCGCCAGGCGATCGGTCCGCGCGGTCTGCAGACGCTCCAGGAGCCGGACCGTCGACAGGAGCGGGTCCTCGGGCGCGATCTGGGAGATCAACGTGGACATCGGCGAGGCCAGCCGACGATGCAGCGCCTGGGCAGCGCGCTCGAGGCCTTCGTCCGACACCAGTGCCCGGGCCGAGGAAACGTCGACGGCCGCGAAGTAGAAGCGGCGCGGGTGATAGACCTCCCACAGCGCCCGGTCGACGTCCGCGGGCGGGCCCGCCTCGAAGAACGACAGCCGCGCCCACAGATCGGCATCGTTGCGGACCTCGTCCTCGAACGCCTTCGAGACCGCGACCGCCTCCTCGGCCGATCGCGCCTCGATGGTCGCGACGAGCGTCCGACTGGCCTCGCCGCGCGCGAACGCCTGCGAGATCCGAGCCTTCTCGCGGTCGGTCCCCGTGGGGAGGAAGTTGCTGATGTCGGTGGTGACCTCCAGCCGCAGCAGCACGAACACCGCCGCCGCCACCACCAGCACCATCAGCGTCAGGGTGCGGCCCGCAGCGGAGCTCATGGCTGGGCCGTGACGCCGAAGATCCGCCGCCGATCCTCGGCCGAGAACCGACGACCGGGGTCGACCGCGCGCATGGTGATCTCGGTCGAGTCCCCCTTCTTCTCCAGCACGCGGACCGTCGTCACCTCGTACCCGCGCCCGACGATCTCCAGCCGCTGCACGAGATCGGACAGGGGCTTGCGCACCGGCGTCAGGGTGAGCGTCCACTCACCCCCGCGCTCGGTCGCCGCCCGAAACCCCAGGTCGTACGTGTCCGCCAGGCGATCGTAGTCCCCGGCGACCACGTGCACGAACGACTCCACGAACATCTTGATGTCGGGCCGGCTCCGCAGATCGAAGGTCTGCTTGCCCTCCGCGTCCTCGACCTCCAACGACGCGGGCCCGATCCGCACCACCGAGGGGACCGGCGATTCGACGATGCGCGCCATGTAGCCCGGCCGCATGTAGTACAGCCGCCCCTCGGACACCAGCGGCGCCTTGAGCAGCGCGAGCTTCTTGCGCTCGACGAAGCGCGCCTCCAGCCCCTGCACCGACGCCAGTGCACGCAGCAAGGTCCGGGCATCGGTCGGCTCCGCCGGAAGGTCCTCGCGCGGCGTCAGTTTGGGCGATCCGGCCGTCGCCGGCGCCGTGATCGCGAGCGCGCCCGCCCCGAGCAGCACGCCGAGCGTCGCCCTCCACCGGGTCCCGGCCTTCGCGGTGGGTGACTGACGGCGCTTCGCGGTCATCGTTCGATCTCGTCGGCTCGTCCCGAGCGGGAGCTGCGCAAGGCCGCGTCCCCCGACCCCAGGCAGCGTGCAGACGCACGCGACGCCCGAGAAATGCGATCTCGACCCTCGGACCGCGCCGCGAAGTTCGTACCCCGCGCCCACGTCGGGGTCAACCGCGCGCCCCGGCCTCGTCCAGGCCCCCTCGACCCGCGTCGTCCTGGTGCCAAGGTCCCCCGCCTCGGACCCCGAGGCCCTCCTCCGCCCCGGCGTCGCGTTCCACCCGTGGACGGCGGACGCCCTCCACGCATGGACGCCCTCCCCCTCACGGCGATGCGGCGCCGCGATCGTCCCGATCGTCTCCGGAGGACGCCGCCGCGTCGGGTGGTCGACGCGCGGCGGTCGGCTCGGCATCCGCCCAGAAGTCGAAGAAGTTGAACCAGTTGTCTGGCGCACGTCGACAGTACGCCTCCAGTCGATGAGCAAAGCGCTGGACCAGCTCCCGCAGTCCCTGCTCGCGATCGCGGCGCGGAAGCACCACCCGGTCGGCGAAGGGCTCGCAGTACAGATCGTAGCGGTTGGGCTCCCGATACAGCCCGAAGGTGAGCAGCACCGGCGCGTCGAGGACGGCCGCGAGCACGAAGGGCCCCACCGGAAAGCGTGCGGGTCGACCGAAGAACTCCACCGTCACCGATTTCTCGTTGAGCCCGGTCCGATCCCCCAACACGGCCACCAGCTCGCCGGCCTCGATGCGCTGCTGCACGCGAAAGATGAAGTCGACCGAGCTCGGCTCGACGTGGATCACCCGCGCCGCGGCCCCCGGGTTGAGCCGGGCCAAGAGCGCGTTGATCATCTTGGCGTTCTCGAAGTAGCCCAGTGCGTTGACCGGGACACCATCCTCGTCCGCGCCCAAACGCATCGCCTCGAAGCTGCCCAGGTGCGCCCCCAGCAGGATCGCGCCCCGTCCCGCCTCGCGCGCGCGCATCAGGTGCTCGTGTCCCGTCCGCGTCATCGTGAAGGGCCGCGTCTTGCCCTGGATCAGGAAGATCCGATCGAGGGTGACCTGCGCGAAGCGATGGATGTGGCGGTACACGGCCACCCAACGCGGCGTCGTCCCGTGCAGCACCCGAAACCACTGCTTGGAGGCCTCGATCGCCGGGCGATCGACCAGCGCGTACCACAGCGCGATGAGCCGGACCAAAAGGCGCGCTGGCGTGCGCCCGAACAGCGTGGCGAGCCAGAACACGATCCTGATCCCCAGCACGGTCCCGCGCTCCGCGGTCGAAAGCCACGTCTCGCGCCTGTTTCCCTCGATCGCCGCCACCGGTAGCCCCAGCTTACGCCGGGCCCAACGCGTGCACTTGGCGGTCATCAGCTTGCTGTGCAGCCAAAAGAACCGCGCGTTGTCCCGAACCATCTGAAAGTGCGAGACCCCGCCCTCCTCGGGCTCCAGATACCGCACCGTCACCGGCTCGTTGATCACCGGGATGCCGAGCCAGGCCAGGCGCACCGCGATCTCGATGTCGAAGTCCATGCGATCGGCCGGGATGTCCAGGCGCTCCACCACGTGCAGCGGATACACCCGAAACCCGATCATCGAGTCCCGGATCACGCCGCGCCCCGCCTCCAGGTCGACCCAGAATCGGGTCAGCTTGCGCGCGACCCTGCGCACCCGGGGCGCCGAATCGTCGTAGCGTGGATACCCGACCACGAACGCGTCGGGAGCCTTCTTCGCGTGGTCCAAGAACCGGGGGATCGCCTCCAGGTCGTGCTGACCGTCGGCGTCGATCTGCAGCACGTGCGTGAAGCCCAGCTTGCGCGCCACCGAAAACCCCGTCTTGACCGCAGCCCCCTTGCCCCCGTTGCGCTCCCGGTGGTGCACGACCGCGAGACCCTCGGCAGCGAGCTGCTCGCACACCCGACGCCCGGGCTCGGCGCTGCCGTCGTCGATCACCACCACGTCGGGCAGATACGCCCGCGCCTGCTCGACCACCGCCCGCACCGTCAGCGGATTGTCGTAGGTCGGCACCAGCACGCAGCACCGGATCGGCGCTTGGGCAGCGTTCGTTCCGGTCGTCATCACGTCTCCACCGGGGCCGCGAAACGCAGCCGCCCCGCCGAGCAACGGCGTGTGCCGCTGACGATCTCGAAGTCGCAAGCCGGCGCGTCCTCGGCGAACCGAAGGCCGATCACCAGCTCGTCTCCCGGCGCGATCCGCCCGAGAAACTTCACCTGCTGCATCTCGCTCAGCTCGCCGAGGTCGGGACGGATCCTCGCGACAAGGGGCAACAAGAGCTCGTGGAGTTGCACGACTCCGGCCAGGATCGGGTAGTCGTCGAAGTGTCCCTCGAAGTGGACGTAGTCGACCGGCACCCGCGCCCGGACCTTCACCTGCGCACCGTCGTGCTCGGGCGCCTCGAGCAGCAGCGCGCGGGAGGCCGGGCGACCGTCCGGGCCGAGGCCGAACAGGCTGGTCATCGTCCGCCGGCGGATCCGTCCCGCCCCGTCCCGCGGCAACCGACCGAACCGACGCACGTCGAGCCGCCCGTCCAGCACACCGAAGGCCTCGACGATCGCCGAACGCAGACCCGCGTCGTCCACCCCGGGGGCGACCGCCGCCACCAACACCCGCGGCGTCGGGGCGACCACGCCCACCACCTCGACGTCGTCCACCCCATCGAGCGCAGCCAACCGAGCCCGCACGCGCGACAGGGCCACGCGCTCGCCGTCCAGCTCCAGCACCTCGTCCTCGCGCCCCAGATGAACGAAGGTCCCGTCGGACCGCAGCTCGACCCGCTCTCGCGTGACCACCCGCCTGCCCTCGGGTTCCTCGATGCACAGCCGCCCCGCAAGCCCTTCCGCGGCCGCCCTCCCTGCCAACGCAGCCCATGCGTCGTCCCCTCCACGACGCCACGCCAACGGCCCGGCCTCGCGGGCCGAAAGCACGTCGAGAACCGCGATCTGGGCGGTACCGAGCTCCCTCTGCAACCGCTCGTCCAGCGCCGTCGTCGAGGAGATCACCGCCCGCACCCCCGCGGCGGGCAGCGCCTTCGATCTCCACAGCGTCCGCAAGTGGCCGGGCACGGTCACCAGCGTGCACGGTCCGTCCGCCGGTCGCGACGCGAACGCCTCGGCGGGCTCGATCGCACGAGAGAACGCCCCGCCGGTGCACAACGGAAGAAGCACCCCGTGCACCAGACCGTGCAGGTCGGTCGGAGGCACCGTCACCCAGTACCGCTCCCCGATGCGCGCCTCGTGGGCCGACCCCAGGGCTTGCACGGCGCGGAGCAGCCGCGCGTCCAAACCCGGATACGGCTCGACGCGGGTGTGCTCCGCCTCCCGATACGCGACCACCAACGTCGCGGGCAAGGACACGGTCGGGATCAACGTCAGCCCGGGTCGCTTCATCACGGCGTCGACCTGCAGGTGCCCCTGCGCGAGCGTGTCGTGCACCAACGCGACCACCTCCGGGCGCTCGAGCAACCCCGCGACGATCCGCGGCCCGCCGTGCGGACCCACGGCCACGGCGTGCCCGGCCAACCACGCCCCCAGCATCGCGACCGCGAACGCGTACCGATCCGACTCGAACACCACCGCGACCTGCGAGCCTTCGGTGGCGCGCGGCAACGCGGCCGCGATCTTCGCCGCGTCTCGCAGCAAGTCGCCGGACGTGCGCTCGCCCCCGTCGCCGAACGCCACCAGATCGGTGGTCCGATGATGGCGCAGAAGGCTGGTCATCGCGGTGACTCGGTCGACTTCCCGAGCGCCTCGAACCCGGCGCGCAGCAGCCGATCGAGGGGATTGTCCCCCAAACGCCCGAACCGGTACTTGCGCAGCACGTACTCGACCCCGAACATCGTCCCCATCAGCACGTACGCGACCAGCCCGTTGTAGACGGTCCACGCCTGGAGGTCGGCCCCCCGAGCGAGCACCAGCGCGACGGCCCCGTTGACGAAAAAGAACGCGGCCCACCCCCAGGTCCAGCCCCGGCACCACCGCAGCTCGGCGGACGACAGGTCGTCGACCTGCAGCCGGGCGAAGCGCTCGATCATCGGCGGCTCGCGCCACAGCGTGAAGACGAACCCCGACAAGAGCGCGGCGTTGATGGCCACCGGGACGAGCAACGCCACGTCCACCGTGTCGAGCACCGCCGAAACGCCCAGCAGCCCCACGGTCACCGCGGGCAAGAACGCCAGCGGTACGACGACCTGCCGCGTCTTGCCGCCCAGGCGCGCGACCACGGCCGGAACGAAGACGGCCAGGAGCACCAGGCTCGCGATGCGGGCGGGCAGGTGGGCGAACGCGAAGTACACGCCCACCGGATAGGCCACCATGGCGACGGCGGCGACGATGGATCGTTTCGTCGGGTGCTGCGGCCTCTCAGCCATGGGCAGGCTCGGCTGGAGCCGATCCCGCTTCTTTCTCGTGGCGGCGGATGAACTCGGCGAGGCTCGCCACCGAGTAGAAGTACTCCCGGTTGCGCTCGTCGTCGGGTGACGTCTTGACGCCGAACTCCTTGTGGACGGCGAGGGCGAGCTCCAGGGCATCGATGGAGTCCAATCCGAGCCCCTCGACGAACAGGGGGGCGTCGGTGTCGATGTCCTCGGGCTTGACGTCCTCGAGCATGAGTGCCTCCACGATCAGGCGCTTGATTCGTGGCTCCAGAGCTTCGCTCACCGATTTCATCCTCCGGCTTCGATTCTCACGGGATCCGTCAGTCGGCTGCCTGCCTGCAGCATGGGCTGTCTGGCGATGGGTGCCCCGAGGAGCTGACTGTACATCGTCTCGGCATAATCTCGCATGGCCCGGCTGTCGCCGGCAAAGTCGGCTGGGTGCAGCGGCTCGAGCACTTCGAGCCGTTTTCGCGGCAACTCGGCGGGGGGGATCAATACGCTATCTCCTCGTGCCAGCCAAAGGGGCTCGGCGCGGATGAGGATGGGCACCACGGGGACCCCGACGCGGCAGGCGATCTCGAAGGCGCCGCGCGCGAACGGTCGGAGCTGGCCCCGGGGCGAGCGGGCGCCCTCGGGGAAAACCAGCACGCGAAATCCTTGCCGGAGCCGCTCCGCCGCGCTCTCCAGGACCGAAGCCGAGCCCAGCGGGTTGTGGATCCCACCGGCGAATTGACCCGATTGCTCGAGCAGCGGCCGCAACCAGCGACGATGGAAGGTGCGCCGGTTGACCGCCGTACACAGCCCGGGAACCGCGGCCATGATGGTGGTGACGTCGTCGAGGGCCGGATGATTCGCCACCACCACGCACGGCCCGTCGGGAATCACACCCCGCAATTGACCCGGATCGACATGGGAAACCCTCACCCAGCGCAGCCAATTGTGCATGAGCGCGAACGCCCCCCGCATGATCCTCTGCAGCCGATGCGCCCTGCGGATGCGGTCGCGGGTGGGCACCAGCGCCAGCGTCGCGAACGCCAGGTACCCGAACGGTGCCATGGCCACGTAGGTCGCGACCGACAGCACGGCCATGAGGATGCGGTAGCAGCGCTTGGCGCGTCGGCAGCGCCCGAGACGCTCGACGCCAGCATCCTCCATGGCGATTCACGATAGGCGCCGGCTCTCGGGAGTGTCAACCGCGCGCCCCCGGTGCCATCCCCGTTGGTGGGGACCCCCGCGGCGAGTAGACTCGCCGCCGTTCGAGCTCCGACGCGACGATGGACACCAATCTCGACGCCGACGTCGTGATCTGCGGGGGCGGCCTCGCCGGACTGACGCTCGCACGACAGCTTCGCAGGGAGCTGCCCTCCCTGACGGTGGCCGTCGTCGAACGCATGCCCCGACCCCTGCCGCTGGCGTGTCACAAGGTGGGCGAGTCGAGCGTCGAGCTGGGCTCGCAATACCTCGAGCGTTTGGGCCTGGGCCCGTACCTGCTCGACAAGCACCTGATCAAGTTCGGCCTGCGGTTCTTCCCCGGAGGCGGGCACCTCCCCATCCCCCGACGCACGGAGATCGGCCCCTCGCAAGAACCCGTGGTGCGATCGTACCAGATCGATCGCGGCCGCTTCGAGGACGACCTCCGCGGGATGATCGAAGCCGACGGCGTCACGCTGTACGAGGGCGCCACCGTCCGAGACGTCGATCTCGACGCCGCCGGAGGACCCCACACCGTCACCTTCGACAAGGACGGCGACGCGGTGTCGCTGCGCACCCGGTGGGTCGTCGACGCCACCGGACGCAGCGCCTTCCTCAAGCGCCGCCTCAAGCTCAAGCGAGGGTCCCGGCACGACGCCAACGCCGGTTGGTTCCGCGTCGAGGGACGGGTGACCCTCGCCGATCTGGTGCCCGACCCGAACGATCCCTGGCACGCCGTCCCCTTCGCCTCCGAGCGCTGGCGCTCGACCAACCACCTGATGGGGATCGGCTACTGGGTGTGGCTCATCCCCCTGTCGAGCAACCGCACCAGCGTGGGCATCGTGACCCACGACGCCGTGCACCCCTTCGACCGGGTACGCACGCTGGAGCGCTGCATGGAGTTCTTGCGCGAGCACGAGCCGCTGCTCGCCGCGCGCCTCGAGAACGCCGAGGTGCTCGACTTCCGCTGCCTGTCCGGCTACAGCCACGGCGTCGCCCGCTCGTGGTCGCCCCGACGCTGGGCCATCGTCGGCGAGGCCGGGGCCTTCGTCGATCCGCTCTACAGCCCGGGCACCGACTTCATCGCCTTCGCCAACAGTTTCACCACCGAGCTCATCCGCGTCGACGTCGAGGGCGGCGACCTCGAGCGCCGGGCCGGTGAGCTCAACGCCCAGTACCGCGCGCTGGTGACCGGGTCGCTCCTGCTGTTTCGGGATGCGGCCCCCATCTACGGTCATGCGCGGGCCATGGGCACCAAGATCTACTGGGACAACTTCGTGTACTGGACCTTCGCCTGCCAGTACTTCCTGCAGGGCATGTATCGCCTCACCGGCGACCCGTACGAGGAGCTCAACACGCTCGGCGCACGCTTCACGGAGCTGTCGGGGTACATGCAGGCGTTGTTCCGGGCCTGGGCGATCCTCGCCCCCCAAGACGTTCCGCCCCCGGGCTTCATGGGGATCCCCAAGTTTCCGTCCTTGCCGGTCGACGCCCACCTCGATCTCCAAAAGACGATGACGCCGACCGAGACGCTCGCCTACATGCGACAACGCCTGGCGCAGGCCGAAGAGATGGCGGCCGAGCTCGTCGTGCGCGTGCTCGTCGAGCACGGCCCGGAGCTGGGCGCCAAGATGCTCGAGCACGCCGGCGTGGCGAGCTGGTCGCTGCACTTCGACCGCGAGCGCTGCGAGCAGGAGGCGCTCGGCGGGCTCGAGCGACGGCGCGGCCTGTCGCGCGTCGCCCGGGACATCGAGCGCAACCTCGGCCCGGCCCCGCGGCACCCCGAGTGGAGGCGCGCTCTGGCGCTGCTGCCCCTGCGCGAACGCGCTCCCGCCTCGGAATCGGTGGCGCCGTGACCCGCTCCAAGGCAGTCACGCCCGCCCTCGACGACGACGGCACGACCGAAGGGCTGCGCCCCCCCGGCACGGACGCTCCCGTCGAGGTGCTGCTGCGTTGCCTGGCCGGCAAGTGGATCGTCCAGGCCGTCGCCACCGCGGCCGAACTGCGTCTGCCCGAGGCGCTCGACGAGCCACGCACCCTGACCGAGCTGGCGGTGCGTCTGCAATGCAAGCCCGACCCCCTGGGCCGTCTCCTTCGGGTGCTCGTCGGCGAAGGTCTCCTCGTCGAGCGCGCCGACTCCCGCTACGCGCTCACCCCCGTGGGGGAGCAGCTTCGGCAAGACGCGCTCGGCGTGCTCGCTCGTTTCGTCGCCTCCCCCTCGCAGTGGGCCCCCTGGACCGAGCTCACCCACGCGGTCCG
>CAZYSW010000119.1:0-13319 GCA_964650105.1 uncultured Nannocystaceae bacterium | reverse complement strand
CGCGCTCCACCCCGTCGGTGGGGTTGCGCACCTCGGCGCGGGGCGGGGCGGTCCTCGCCTCGATGGGCAGGCCGAGGCCGACGACCGCCGCGAGGGTCACGGCGCAGCCGCGTATCGGACCGCGGCCCGGGCGGGCGGAGGTTGCGCGTGCGGAGCGGTTCACTGGATCTCGTCTTGCGTGATGATGTCGACGAGCGCGAGGACGTGGCGTACTTCGAGCAGGCGCAGGTTCTCGTCCCAGGGGATCGCGACGCCGCGCTCCTTCTCGAACAGCACGTTGGCGCCCAGCGGAATCCCGCTGACGTTCTGCCCGAAGTCCACCCGTTCCTCGATGGGCTCGTCGGACTCGTCCTCGGGGGCGACCACGACCTCGACCGCGGCGTCCGCTTTCGGCAGCGTGCGCGCCACCTCGACGACCTCGCCCAGCAGCGCGGCCGCGTTCGACTCCTTGACGCCCTGGGGCAAAAACAGCCCCGACTCGGTCTGGTCCGCGTGCTTGACGATGCGCACCAGCACGCGCGGGCCGACCGGCTGAATGTGACGAGAGACCCGGGGCACACCGCCCGCGTCGTTCTCGGGATCCGGCTTTTTGCTGGAAGCTCTTGTCACGGCGTGTGCTCGAAATGAGAGACTCAGGGGGGCGCGAGCCCGACCGGAGCGGCGGCTCGAGGGTGGCCCAGGCCCCCGGCGACCAGAGAGTGACCCGTCGACGCCACGATGTCGACCTCGACCAGATCCCCGGCCGCGCCCGCGCCGAGCGGCAACAGGACGTTCTGGAAATGCGGCGTCCGACCCACCAGCGCGTCCTTGCGCCTGGACACCCCGGAGACGAGCACCTGCTGTCGGGTCCCGACCCGGGCGTCGTGCGCGGCGCGGGTATGCGTTTCCTGGCGCTCGATCACCTCCTGCAGGCGCCGAGCCTTGACCTCCTCGGGTACGTCGTCGAGGAGGCGGCGCGAGGCGTAGGTGATGCCGCGGTCGCTGTAGCGGAACATGAACGCGCTGTCGAACCGGACCGTGTCGAGCAACTCCAGGGTGAGCGCGTGGTCCTGCTCGGTCTCTCCGCAAAAGCCGACCAGGATGTCCGTGCTCAGCGCGATGCCGGGGACCGCCGCCCGCAGCTTGTCGACCAGCGCGAGGAACTCCTGCCGGGTGTAGCCGCGTCGCATCCGCTCCAGCACCGCATCGGACCCGCTTTGGACGGGCAGGTGGAGCTGGGGGCATACCTTGGGCTCTCGGGCCAGGACTTCGATGACACGGTCGGAGAAGTCGACGGGGTAGGGGCTCGTGAAGCGGATCCGCTCGATGCCGTCCACCGTCGCGACGGTGCGCAGAAGGTCGGCGAAGTCGGCGTCCTCGTGCCGGTAGGAATTGACGGTTTGGCCCAGCAGCACGACCTCCCGGTAACCGCGCTCGGCGAGCCTCCGAACGCTGCGCAGCACCTCGCGCGGAGGGACGCCGCGCTCTCGGCCCCGCGTGTACGGGACCACGCAGAAGGTGCAGAACTTGTCGCAGCCGCGCTGGATGGTGACCTGTCCGCTGACCCCGTCGTCTTCGGCGAGCGGATCGAGCCCCTCGTAGACCTCCTCGCGATCGAGCTTGACGTCGATCGCCGTTTGGCCGCTGCGCGCCCGGTTCACGAGCTCGACGATGTTTCGATAGCTGTCGGGGCCGGCGACCAGCGCGATGTGTGGGGCGCGGTCACGCACCTTCTCCTTGAGGTGCTCCGCCATGCATCCGGTGATGCCGATGACGAGCCCGGGATTGCTCCGGCGATGCTCGAGGAGTTGGCTGGTGCGGCCGTAGACGCGGTCCTCGGCCTTCTCGCGGATCGCACACGTGTTGATGAGGATGACGTCGGCTTGGGCCGGATCCCCGACGCGTCGGTAGCCACCCTCCCGGAGCCTGCCGGCGATCAGCGCCGAATCGGCCTCGTTCATCTGGCAACCGAACGTCTCGAGGTACACGCGCGGGGCGTCGGGCGAAGCGACCGCTCCGCCGGAGTGCGACGCGTCCAGCCCCTGCGACCTCGAGAACGGCCGAATCTGGACCAACTCAGCCATGGGCGCGCCATCTTGACGCGGGCACGCCAGCGGTTCCAGTGCGGCACTTGCGCATCGATGATGGACGCCGGGGCACGTTTGCTGCCCGTCACCATCCGTGCTTAAAATCCGCGCCGTTTCCGAACCGCCAACTGCCCGCCTCTCGCAGGCCGGTTCTGCTTCGGGGCGCGTAGCGCCCCATCGACGGCTTTCTGCCAGGCGGCGCGATGCCGGGAGTGCCATGCGACGTTTCGTTCTTCTTTTCGTGAGTACGCTTTGCTTGGCTACGGCCTGCACCGATCCTCCCAAGCCGGAAAAGGCCACCGACCTCGACAAGATCGAACCCAAGGACGGCGACAAGGGGAGCTCGCTGGGACCCATTCCGACCGGTCCCATCGCCAAGGTGGGCGACGTGGAGATCCCGAACGCCGCGTTCATGGAGATCTACGAGCTCAAGAAGAAGAAGTACACGGATCGGGGGCGTGAGATCCCGGCGTCCGCGGATCGGCGTTACCGCAAGTCGATCACCGAGCGGCTCATTTACCACGAGGTTCTTCGGCAAGAGGCCGAGGCGTTGGGTATCGACTACGACAAGGAAGCGCTCGCCGAGCGCGAGGCGCAACAGAGGCGGGGCATCCGCGACTGGGAAAAGCACCTGGAGCGGCGCGGCGAAACCCAAGAGAGCCTGCGGGAGATGTACATCGCCGAACTCCGCGAGAAGGCGATCCTCGACAAACAGGGCAAGCTCGAGGTGACCCCCGAGGAGATCGAGGAGGACTACCAGAAGATCAAGGACAACTGGAAGTCCGACAAGCCCAGGGTGCGAGCGTCGCACATCCTCGTGCCCATCGGCCCCGAGCGCGAGCGGCCCAAGCCGGGAGAGAAGCCCGCCGAGCCCACCGAAGAGGAAAAGGCCAAGTGGGAGGCCGAGGCCAAGGCGAAGGCCGAGGAGATCTACAAGCAGGCCATTGCCGACGGAGCGGAGTTCGCCAAGATCGCCGAAGAGAATTCGACGGGACCGAGCGCCGCCAAGGGAGGCGACATCGGAATTTTCACCGCCGATCGCATGGCCGAGGAGTTCAGCGAAGTCGCGTTCAAGCTCGACGTCGGCGAGATCTCGAAGCCGGTGAAGACCAAGTTCGGTTACCACATCATCAAGGTCACCGGAAAATGGCCCCCCGGTACGCTGCCCAAGGAGGCGCTCGAGGATCAGATCCGGACGCGGCTCGAGCAGCGGAAGCTGCACCAGGGGCGTCGCGAGCTCAAAGAGCAGCTCCTCGCGAAGTACGAGATCGTGGACAACATCGCGCCGACCCTCGGTCCCGAGCCGGAACGCCGGGGCCGCGCCAAGCCGCTCGATCGCAAGGCCGCGGTCGAAAAGCGCAAGGAGATGGCCGAGGCGCGGGAGATGGCGAAACCCGACGACGGGCAAGCTCCCGACGAGGCGGAGGCGCCGCCCTCGGGCGAGCCCGCGCGGCAGTGAGCCGGTCAGCGCGGGTGCGGGCGCCATCCGACCCCGACGCTGCCGGGGTGCGCCAGGGGCCGTGCGGCCTCCGCCTGGGGGTCTCGTCCTCGACGGGCGCGTTCGGCGTGCCCTACAGGAAGGTGCCGCCGACGTGGAGCCCGAAGATCATCTGATGGACCGGGGCCAGGTCGCGGTCCTCGGTTTTCTGGCAGGTGGTCGTGTTGCCGCGCCGGCGGCACGTCTCGCGGTGACCGTTGAGGAGCAGGTCCAGCTTGGCGCCCAGGAAGACGCGACGGCTCACGAAGATGTCGATCGTCGGCGAGAGCAGGAACGAAAAGCCCTGCGAGTAGTCCTTGTCGCCGTTGTCGAGGACGAACGCCTGGCGCGAGAACCCGGCCCCGACGCCGAGCCCGAAATCGAAGCGCCAGGCCGGTAGCGTGGGGCGAACCACCCCGTGCACGCTGTTTTGGTCCGCGCGCTTGTAGTCGGACTGGCCGGCCACCTCGTACGAGGTGTCGAAGAAGCCGAGGTTGTAGTTGGCGCCCAAGAACACGTACGGATTGAAGCGGTAACCCAGCTCGGCCCCCAGGCCGAACGAGGGACGGGTCTTGCCGTCCACCGTCACGCCGCCTTGGTTCACCCCTTCGCGCGCGCACTTGGCCTTGCCCGGAACGCACGCCGAGCCGCCGAGCATCACACCCCACTGTCCTCCCTTGCGCGTGATGTTGGGCTTTGCTTCGGCCTGGGTACTCACGGCGAGGCCGGCCACGAAGGCCGTGCCGACCAGAAGCGTACGGGTGGCGCGTCGGGGCGAAAACGAGTGCATCGGAGTCTCCGAAATGGGCACGAGTGGGGGCAGTGGGCCCGGTGGGATGGCTTCTGACGACGATTTATTCAAGGCTCGGGGCGTGCCGGGACCAGCCCAGCTTGGTCCAAGCGGCGCGCCGAGGACAAATTTCCGCCGTGCGCGGGTTGCGGGGGCTGTCAGGCTCGGCAGCGTCGGGCAAAACTGACCCCCCACACGACGGAGCGACCGTGGCCAAGGCCCGAAAAAAGAGCGCCTCGAGCGAGGCGAAGAACACCGCCAAGAAGAAGACGACGCGCAAGAAGAAGGCCGAGCCCAAGACGCGGGGCCTCGAAGCGACCGAGGTCGCCCGTCGAGAGCCACCGTCCGAGGTATCGACGTTGCATGCGCAGATCGACGCCGACGGGGGCGCGGTGCTTGCGACCTACCAGGAGCCGCTGGGTGGACACTGGACGACGCTGGCCGCGCTGCCGATCGACCAGGTCGAGCCCACGCCGTTTCAGCGAGACCTGTCGGCGACGCACGTCAAGCGGCTCACCGAGGTGATCGACAAGCTGGACCGTTTCTTGGATCCGGTGATCGCGGTGCGCTCGGCGAGTGGAGGCTACTGGACCCCCAACGGCAATCACCGTCTGAACGCCATGCGAGCCCTGGGCGCGAAGTCGATCGTCTGCCTCGTGGTGCCCGACAGCGACGTGGCCTACAAGATCCTGGCGCTCAACACCGAGAAGGCGCACAACCTCCGCGAGAAGGCGCTGGAGGTGATCCGGATGGCGAGATCGCTGGCCGAGCTCGATCCTCGGCCGGAGAAGGACTTCGCGCTGGAGTTCGAGGAGCCGGCGTTCATCACGCTCGGCGGTTGCTACGAGCAGCGCGGGCGCTTCTCGGGAGGCGCGTACAACCCGGTCCTCAAGCGGGTCGAGCGCTTCCTCGACGAAAGGCTTCCCGACGCCCTGGAGATTCGCACCGCGCGGGCGCGCAAGCTTCTCGAGCTCGACGACGCCGTGAACGCCGCGGTCGAGGAGCTCAAGCGTCGCGGCTTCGAGAATCCGTATCTGAAGGCGTTCGTCGTCGCACGCGTGAATCCACTGCGCTTCAGCAAGGCGAGCGAGCCGGACTTCGACGAGATCATCGACAAGATGACCGCCTCGGCGCGCAAGTTCGATGCGTCCAAGGTCAAGGCGGATCAGCTCGCGGCTGCGGCCGGCGGCGCGTCCGACGAGTAGGATCGGTGTCCATGAAGCTCCGTGTGCCGACACCATCTTGGTGGACCGAGGTCGTGCTGGGCGACCTGGGGTCCTTCCTCGTGGACCATGCGGCGTGCGAGCGCAAGGCCGCCGCGACCGGCATGGCGTTCGTGGTTCGCTACCCCGACCGACCCCACCTCCTGGGACCGTTGATCGCCTTCGCCAGAGAGGAGCTGGAGCACTTCCACCGGGTGTACGAGCTCATCGAGGCTCGTGGCCTCCGCCTCCAGCCCGACGTGCCCGATCCGTACTTGGCCGCGCTGCGGCCTCACGTTCGCGTCGGACGCGACGAACGTCTGCTCGATCGCCTGCTTTTGGCGGGCGTCGTGGAGGCGCGGGGATGCGAGCGATTCGGGTTGCTGGCCGAGCGCCTGGAGCCCGGCGAGCTGAAGACCTTCTACGAAGAGCTCACCCGCGCCGAGGCGCGGCACCACGGTCTGTTTCTCCGCCTGGCGCGTCGAACCTTCCCGGCCGAGGAGGTGGACGCGCGGCTCGAGGCGTGGCTCGACATCGAGGCCGAAGCGATGCTGGGTCTGGAGCGCAGGCCGGCCCTCCATTGATGAAAGGCGTGGTCGCGAGATACCTGGCTCGCCACGCGCGGGCGGAGGCCGGCGCCGCCGAGGCCGTCGGGGGCACGTTCGCCTGTACCGCCGTCCTGCCCATCCGGGGCGAGGGGCCCGACGCGGTAAGAAGGCTGATCACGAGCCGTGGGCAGGAGGTGTTGTGGATCATCGTGGTCAACGCGACGCAGGCGGACGGCGGCCGCGATGGGGCCTGTGTCGACGCGCTCGTGAGCCACGGGCGCGCCACGGCGATCGCCGAGGGGATGTGGACGGTGCAGGGCGAGGCATCCTCGATCGTCGTGGACAGGGCCACCGGGAACCGGGTCTTCGCCGACGAAGAGGGCGTCGGGCTCGCCCGTCGGATCGGGCTCGATCTCGCCCTCGGATTGTACGCGCGAGGTGTCGTTCGCTCCCCGTGGCTGCGCACGACCGACGCCGACGCGCGCCCTGGTCCGGATTTCTTCGCCGACCCTCCGACGGCCGATCACGTGGCCGCGCTCCACCCCTTTTGGCACGTGGCCAGCGGGGACGCGGAGGTCGATCGGGCGACGGCGCTGTACGAGATCATGCTCCGCTACCACGTCGTCGGCCTCGCGCGTGCGAGGTCGCCGTGGGCTCATCACAGCCTGGGCAGCGTCCTGTCGGTCCGCGCGGACGCCTATGCCGAGGTGCGGGGCATGCCCTGCCGAACCGCCGGGGAAGACTTCCACTTGTTGGCCAAGCTCGCGAAGATCGGACCGATCCGCCGCGGTGACGGGGCTCCCGTGGAGATCGTGGCCCGGCGATCGCATCGGGTTCCCTTCGGGACCGGACCGGCCGTGGCGAAGATCATCGCCGCGACGCGACATCGAGAGGCGTTTCGCGTGTACCACCCGGGCGTGTACGAACGGGTCGGTCGCGTCGTGGATGCCCTCGGCGCGTGCGAGCAGAACGACCGGTGCGATCCCGCCGAAACCCTCGAGCAGCTGGGTCGGTCGGATCCGATCGTCGCTTCGGGCCTGCGCTCCATCGGCGGGGTCGCCAAGCTCCGCGCGGCGCTGGCGGGCACCCGCGATCGCGCCACCCGACGCCGCCGCTGCCACGAGTGGTTCGATGCCCTTCGCACCTTGCGATTCATCCACGGCATGCGGGACGCGGGCCTGGCCTCGGTCCCGTGGGTGGAGGCGGTCGGCCATCTCCTGGGCGCCGTCGCGCTCGGGGGGAACGACACGCTCGACGAGGTGCGTCGACGCCTCGCTGCTCTCGAGCCCGTCCAGACCGGGCTCTGAAATCGGGACCTCTGCAAGCGCTCGTGCTCGCCCCGAGCGTCGGCCTACCGTGAAGCCGCCTGGCGCTCGGCATCCGCCACGACCGCCAGCGCGTGGAGGACCGCATCGGGGTTCAGCGACACGCTGTCGATGCCTCGTTCGACCAAGAACCTCGCGAACTCCGGGTCGTCGCTGGGGGCCTGTCCGCACAGACCGATCGGTCTTCCGTGTCGGTGCGCGCCTTCGATGGCCGCGCCGATGGTCCGCATGACCGCGGGGTCTCGCTCCTCGAACATTTCGGCCAAGAGCTCCGAGTCACGGTCGACGCCGAGCACGAGCTGGGTGAGATCGTTGCTGCCGATGCTGAAGCCGTCGAAGACCTCCGAGAACAGGTCGATGGCGATCACGTTGGAGGGGATCTCGCACATCACCCAGACCTCCAACCCCTGCTCCCCGCGTACGAGGCCGTGGTCGGCCATGAGCTCCAACACCTTGCGGCCCTCGGTGGCGGTCCGGCAAAACGGGACCATGAGCTTGACGTTGGACAGCCCCATGCGATTGCGAACGCGGTACAGGGCCTTGCATTCGAGCGCGAACGCCTCTCGAAATTTCGGATGGACGTAGCGGCTCGCCCCGCGCAGCCCTATCATCGGGTTCTCCTCGACGGGCTCGAAGGGGCTGCCCCCGACGAGGCGTCGGTATTCGTTGGACTTGAAGTCCGACAGTCGAACGATCACGTCTCGCGGATAGAACGCGGCCGCCAGCATGCCGATACCCTCGGCGAGGCGGGAGATCCAGCACTCGACCGGATCGGGGAACCCACGGCTCCAGCGCTCGATCCGCTGGCGCGTCTCCTCGTCGAGCTTTTCGGGGTGGAGGACCGCCAGGGGGTGGACGCCGATGTGGTTGGCGGCCACGAACTCCTGCCGCACGAGACCCACCCCGGCCACCGGCAGCTTGGCGTGCTCCAGCGCGAGATCGGGATCGGCGAGGATCAGCATGACCTTGGTCCGCGTCTCGGGGAGCTCGTCCATTCGTACGACCTCGCGGCGGAACGGAACGAGCCCCGCGTAGATCTCGCCCACACTGCCCCGCGAGCAGTCGACGGTGACCTCCTGGCCTTGTTCGAGCAGGTCGGTGGCGTACCCGGTGCCCACGACGCACGGGACACCGAGCTCGCGGCTCACGATCGCGGCGTGGCAGGTTCGGCCCCCGCGGTTGGTGACCACCGCCGCCGCCTTGCGGAGGGCGGGAACCCAGTCGGGATCGGTCATGTCCGCGACCAGGACCTCTCCTTCGCGGAAGCTCGGCAGATCGTCGACGCTTCGGACCACGCGGACCTTCCCGGCCCCGATCGCCGAGCCGATCGCCGCCCCCTTGACGATGGGGGTCGGTCGCGTCTCGATCGCGTACCGAACGAGCTGTCTCGCATCGGCCCGGGACTGAACGGTCTCCGGCCGTGCCTGCACGATGAACAGCTCGCCCGTTTCGCCGTCTTTGACCCACTCGATGTCCATGGGCGTGTCACGCCCATGCCTCTTGGTGTAGTGCTGCTCGATGGCGACCGCCCACCGGGCGAGCGTGAGGGCATCCTCGTCGCTGAAGCTGCGACGCTCGCGGTCGGCCTCGGACACCGGGATCGTCCGCGTGGTGGCGGCACCGCGCTCGGCATACATGACGCGGGTCTGCTTCTCCCCGATGCGGCGGCGAAGGATGGGGTCGGGTGCCACGTCCAGCGTGGGCTTGAACACCAAGACCTCGTCGGGATCGACACGCCCGGCGACCACGCTCTCGCCGAGGCCCCACGATCCGGTGATCAGAACCACGTCGCGGAAGCCGGTCTCCGGATCCAGCGTGAAGATCACGCCGGCCGACCCGCGGTCGGCCTGCACCATGAGCTGGACCGCGATCGCACCGCGTACGGCGAAATGGTCGAAGCCGTGATGCGCGCGGTAGAAGATGGCCCGGTCGGTGAACACCGATGCGAAGCAGTCGCGGCACGCTCGCAAGAGCGCCTGTTCGCCCCGGATGTGAAGGTGGGTGGCTTGCTGCCCGGCGAACGACGCCTCGGGGAGGTCTTCGGCCGTGGCACTGCTCCGGACCGCCACGCTGGGCTCACCGCCCACGCGCCGGGCGAGGTCGCGGTAGCCGGCGATGATGGCTCGCTCGACTTCCGCGGGAAGGCCCGCGGCCAGGATGAGCGCGCGTGCACGGTGGCCGCGTCGCGCCAGCTCACGGGCGTCGTGGGGATCGAGGCCCTCGAGCAGGGCGCGGAGCTGCTCGCCGGTTCCGTCTTGGTCCAAGACCGCGGAATAGGCGTCGGCGGTCACGGCGAAGCCGGGCGGCACGCGCACGCCGGCCGAGCCGAGCGCGCGCACCATCTCTCCGAGCGATGCCGTCTTCCCCCCCACGCGGGACACGTCGTCGATGGAGAGCTCTTCGAACGGAACGCAAAAGACAGCGGACATGGACGTGGCCTCGCATGCACCGTAGGCGTCGCGCGCAGAGGTCGCAACGCGAAACGATGCGGTGCGGCGAGGACAGAGCCGGAAAAGTCTGCGGACCCGGGGCCGGCAGCTCGGCCTTCCTTCGATCGAGGCGGCGAGCAACGCAGCCGGCGTCGGCGGGGACCGTGTCGTCACCCTCGCGAGGTGCCCTTCCGCGAAAGCCCCAAGCGCGCTCTCGCGAGGACGAACGCGGCGCGACGCGACATGACGTGGCGAGCGGGCGGGAGGGGTGGGCCTGCCGACACGTCGAACCAGGCTCGTTGGGTCGGGAAGCGGGACGCGCCGGTGGGGCCCCTCAGGCTGTGAGGGCGTGGAGGAAAACAGCGCGGACGTGCCGCTTCGCGCAGCTCGCCGCGGGAAGGGCAAGGGACGATGATCGCGGTGCTCGTCGCCTCGTTGTTGGGCGTCACCGGACCGTCGACGGACATCGAAGACGCGATGGAAAGCTGCATCGTGGTGCGCGGCAATCCGCTCTACCAGGGGCTCGGCTGGTCTCACTTCGTCGAGCTGGTGAACGTCTGCGACGTCGATTTCCTCTGCCGGGTCTCCACGACGATCGATCCCACGCCCGTGCACGAGGTCGAGCTGGCGCCCGGCCAGACGCAGCTCGTCAGGACGCGTCAGGGAGCACCGTCGCCCATCTTCGAACCGATCGTGAGCTGCTCGCGGCCCACCTGGGGTCCCCCAGCTCGACAAGAGCGTGGCGAGGGCCGAAACGGTGGCCTGGGGCATGCGGCGTCGCGCCGGTGGGGCGACGAGGTCTTCTTGCGCCGAGCTCAGGGGGGTGGGTGGTGCTCGGTCGCGAAGAGCCGATCGAGGATCGCGCTGGGAATCCGCCCCTCCTGGGCGAACCAGCGGTAGATGTCTCGAATCGACTCGATCGTCGGGCGGGGGTCGTGGCCGAGCTCCCGTTCCGCCTTGGTCCGCACGTATCGTCGGTTGGCTCGCAGCGCCAGCAGCGATTCGGCCGTGTACAGGGGCTCCCGACCGGTCAGCTCGGCCCACCGTTCCATGAACGGTGCGCCCAGCCGCGCCAGCCACATCGGGCTGGTGAGCCGGGGCGGGGGCACGCCCGTCACCCGGTGCGCCAGATCGGCCAGCTCTCCGACGCTCTTCCAGTGTCCGGACACCAGGTAGCTCTCTCCGGTACGCCCGCGTTCGGCGGCTGCGATCGCCGTGTTCGCCACGTCGCGCGCATCGACCCAGTCGAACCCGCCGTCGACCAGTGACGGGAGCTTTCGATGGTACAGATCGAGAAAGACCTGGCCCATTCGCGACGGCCGATGGTCGAAGGGACCGATGACGCCGGACGGATGCAAGATGACAGCGTCCAACCCCTCGGCGATGGCCTTGCGAACCTCGGCCTCGCCCTGGGCCTTCGAGCGATCATAGGCAGGCGCGTCGGCCCGGTTCACGCGACTTCGCGTCTCGTCCAGCGGGACGTCCAGGGGCGCCTGCTCGAAGGCGTGCACCGAACAGAAATGCACCAGCCGGCGGACGCCCTTCCGCAAGGCGGACCGGGCGACATTGCGCGCACCGACGACGTTCGTCTCGTGCACCAGACCGTTCATGTCTCCGACGATGGAGATGAGCGCGGCGAGGTGGAACACGAGATCGGCGCCCTCGAACGCCCGCTGGACCGACGCCTCGTCCCGCACGTCTCCGGAAAAGCGCTCCACGTCGAGGCCGCGCAGCGCAGGAGGGTCGGGGTCGCGGACGAGCACCCGGACCTGCTCGCCCCGGTCCACCAGTGTCTTCACCAAGTTGGCGCCCAAATGTCCGGTTGCGCCGGTTACCACGATCAATCCCATGCGAACACCCCCTCGTTGCTCCTCGGTGGGCCCGTGCACTCAGTCGCACACCGGGATCGTATGGTCGAACCACGGCTCGACGGAAAAATCGAGCCAGGGCTCCTCGAGTTTCCACAGGTAGTTGTCGTCCTCGTACAGCACGACGTCGTCGTTGTCTCCGCTGGCGTAGGCGCCCCAGTGCCACTGACACATGTCGGTGTCCGATCGCGAAAAGGTCGCGTCGAGGACCTCCGCGCCGTCTTGCCACAGGTGCATCCGCCCCTCGTGATAGTTGATGTAGATCGTGGTGCGTACCCACTGCCCTCGGGGGAAGGCCGGGGCGTCGGGGACGAACTCGACGGTACCACCCGTGTTCACGATGTGGGCCGGCGTCAGCCGCCAGGTGTCGTTCTCGAGGCCCAGGGTGATGACGGTGTCGGTCCAGTCGCAACTGTTGTTGACGGTCCAGAAGCTGAACCATCGACCGTTCTCGAACACGTAGGGGGTCTCCAGCCAGCTCCAGTAGGTGTTCACGACACCGTAGGGGGCCTCGATGCCGCTGCCGGTGTTGGTGTAGGACTCGACGACCTCGTCGCCGTCGAACTGCAGGCCTCCGTAGCCGCGATGCGACTCGCCGACCGCACAGGTGATCTCGGAACGGTTGGACCACGACCCTCCGTGCGCCTGCTCCTGGGAGAGCGCGTTGGAATCGCAGTCGTCGCCCCAGTCCGCACCGTAGGTCTTCGACGTCCACCGGTCGTAGTTCCCGTTCTCGAAGTCCTCGAACCAAAGCAGCCGCGCCTCGAAGCACTCCTCCGCCGAACCGGTGCTCGCGTCACCGTGCTCGTCGGTACCCGTCGGGTCCGTCGTCGCCCCCGACGCGTCCTCCCCCGTCCCGGTGCTCACGGGGCCCGACCCGGTCCCCTCCGACGTGTCGTCCGGGAAGGTCGTCCCCGTGCTCTCCCCCTCGGTGCCCGCGGGCTCGGACGCATCGCCCTCGCCACACCCCGAAACCAGCATCGCGACCAGGATCGCCCCGCCAGCCCTGCGCATGCCCGCATCGTAGCGCGCGCCACGGCCCACCGGCGACCACCCACCCCGGATCGCCCCCGGAAACCACGCCCTCGCCTATCCGAGCACGACCTTCCCCGAGCGGCAGGCCCGGGTGCAGCCACGTGGTCTCGCTCGCCGAGGCAACGACACCACCAACGGACGCGCCGGCTGCCGTGAGCGAGATCCCGCTGCCGACGCGCGGCGAGCGATCGACGCGGCCAAGCTGAACGACGAGCAACGTCGACGCCGTAAGCGACTCGAGGCGTGGATCGACGAGCGCGTCCAGGGATGGGCGCGAAGAAGGAGGCGGAGGAATCCTCGGCTCGACGACCGGCACTTCGAGCAGGCGCTCTCGCGCCTGCCCGCGCTCGACCTCGACGAAACTCAAGGACGAAAGCCCCGAATTCGGGGCTTAGCGGAGCGGGAGACGGGGCTCGAACCCGCGACATCCAGCTTGGGAAGCTGTTTGACCGGTTGCGCGGCGGTGCGCTAAGCTACGCGGGAATGCGGAGCTACCAGTCCGAAACGCCCGATATCTGCCGTTTTGAGCCGATCTTGGCTACCCCCCCTCTGCGCCCCCCTACGCGGGGGGTACTTTCC
>CAZYSW010000118.1:0-13455 GCA_964650105.1 uncultured Nannocystaceae bacterium | reverse complement strand
GTGGCTGCTCGTGGCGGGGATCGCCTCCTTCGCCACCATCATGACCGTCCTGGTGCTGTTCTCGGTGTTCCTCGCCCGCCAGATCCTGGAAATCCGGCGTCAGACGACCTTCGTCGACTCGGTCACGCACGAGCTGCGCAGCCCGCTGGCGTCTTTGCGCCTGTGCCTCGAGACGCTGGAGCGGCCGGGCCTCGAACCGGAGCAGGAGGCGCGTCTTCGAGAGATGATGGTCGAGGACGTCGAGCGGCTCAGCGCCTTCATCGACGACATTCTCGAAGCCAACCGCACCGAGCATGGCCGCGAGGGTCACAGCATCACGACGGTCGATCTGCCCGTGCTGCTCGAGCGGTGCATCGCCTCGGTCTCCAAGCGTCACAAGGCCGATCCGTCGATCTTCACCCTGGACGTCGCACCGGACATGCAGATCGACAGCGACCCCGCCGCGCTCGAGCTGGTGTTCAAGAACCTCCTCGACAACGCCGTCAAATATTCGGATCCTCCCGCCACCGTCCACGTGAGCGCAAAAGAGAGCGACCAGGGCGTGATCATCGAGGTCACCGACCGGGGCGTGGGCATCCCCCGCCGCGCGATCAAGCGCATCTTCGAACGCTTCTATCGGGTAGACGACGAGGCGGTGCGGAGCCGACGCGGCACCGGTCTCGGTCTGTTCGTCGTCAAGGCGCTGGTTCGCAACCTCGGCGGCAAGTTGCGGGCCCATTCGGACGGGCCGGGCAAGGGTACGCGCATGACGATCCAGCTTCCCAACCTGCGCCGCGACGCCATGGCCGTCGAGGCTCTGACGGACAAGGCCTACGGGTGAGCACTGCAGCACCGAACCAGGGGGACAAGCCCCGCCTGCTCCTCGTCGAGGACGAGGAGCACCTGGCCACCGGCCTCAAGCTCAACTTCGAGCTGGAGGGGTATTCCGTGGACATCGCGAGCTCGGGCCGCGAGGCGGGCCGGCTCCTCCTGCAGCCCCCCGGTTACGATCTCATCGTCCTGGACGTCATGCTCCCCGACGTCGACGGGTTCACGTTGTGCCAAAAGCTGCGGGACAGCGGCAACGTCACCCCCGTCTTGATGTTGACGGCCCGCAATGACGTCGGGGATCGCGTCGAGGGGCTGACGGCGGGAGCCGACGACTATCTCGCCAAGCCGTTCGAGCTCGCCGAGCTTCTGGCGCGCGTGGCCTCCCTCCTGCGCCGGCGCTCCTGGGAACGCGGCGCGGACACGCGCCCCTCCACCGAAGTGCGGCTGGGCGACGCGGTCATCGATTTCGACACGCACCACGTCGAGCGCAACGGCGAGCCCCTCCACCTGACCAAGCTGGAGCTCGATCTCCTGCACTATTTCATGAGCAATCCGGGGCGGGTGCTCAGCCGCGAAGAGCTCCAACAGAAGGTCTGGAAGCTGCGCGACTACCCCAACCGACGCATGGTCGACAATTTCATCATGCGCCTGCGCCGACACTTCGAGCCCGACCCCAGCGAGCCCCGCTACTTCCTGTCGGTCCGCGGGGCGGGCTACAAATTCGAGCCGCCCTGATCCCCGCCGCCCCTGCCCCGCCTGGCGCGGGGGCACCGCCCCCGCGGGGGGTGTCGGGCGTGCCCTCGGAGTTGGGGGCCCCTAGGTAAAGGTGTGGCCGGCAACCCGGGGCTCGGTGCGGCCAGAAAAAACGACCGTGGGTCGGAAAGACCGCCGCGGGTGGTGTCTACCGATTCGAACTGACCCTGGCTGGGGTCGGGAGCCTGGCCGACCGGGGTTGGATGCGGAAGGGGGGAACCCCCGGTCGGCCAGGCCACGCTCGACGTCTCCCGTATAGCAAAGACGGGCTGGGTGCGGTAGAGGTTGACGGTGCTCGAGCGGGGCGCCGCCCTCTGCTTTTTTCGTTTCGGGACCCACACACGGGCTGGAGCTCGTCGAAACGAAGTTCTGAGGCGGCTGCGAGCATCACCCTCGAGGGGTCGCACGCTCGCCGCGTCCGAACCGGGCGTCGGGCCTCGCACCGCGGGTGGTTCCGCGCGCCATCCGCACGGACGCGCGCACCACCCACGCCGGCGGGGAGGGTGAGGGACCGACGATGTGCGGCCGCTTCACCCTCACGACGGACGACGACGAAAGCGTGGCGCGATCCCTGGGCGCCGAGGCGCCGCCGGATTTCCCCCGGTGCTATCGACCTCGATTCAACGTCGCCCCCTCCGATCCCCATTGGATCGTGTGCCGTCATCAAGGGGGGCGTCGACTGATGTCGGCGACCTGGGGCATGCCCGGTCCTTCGGGCAGCAAGCCCCCACCGGGGCGTGAGGCAGGCTACATCAACGCGCGCAGTGAAACGGCGCCACACAAGTTCGTCTTCCGCGAGCCGTTTTGGTCGGCGCGCTGCGGCGTGGTTGCGGACGGGTTTTACGAATGGTCGGGCCCCGCCCACGATCGCCGCGCCCACTGGTTTCACGCGCCTCCCGGACGGCTCCTGATCTTCGGCGGGATCTACCGCGACGTCGTCGATCCCCGAACGGGCGAGGTCGATCGACGCTTCACGATCCTGACCACCGAGGCGAACTCCCTGGTCGCGCCGCTGCACGATCGCATGCCGGTCATCCTCCCGATCGAGGCGCTGGACGTCTGGCTCGTCGACCCCGACGAAGAGCGGCGTCCCGAGCTCCCGATCGAGGCCCTGCAATCCCTCATGCGCCCTGCCCCCGCGGACGCGCTGACGGTCACCGAGGTCGGCAAGCGGGTCAACAGCGTCCGCCACGACGATCCGCAGTGCATCGAGCCCTTGCAATCGCCTCGTCAGCGAAGTCTCTTCTAGCCGCCCTTCTTCCGCATCGTCCCGTCGATGAACATTTCGGCCACCGTCTTGGGTTGGTCCCTCGCGGCCGCACCTGCCGCGGTCGACCGCGCCCGGGTCCCGACCGGAGACGTGGTCGCCGAGCCGCGGACGTACGAGGCCGTGCGCGCCATCGACCCCATCGTGATCGACGGCCGCGCGACCGAAAAGACCTGGCAGATCGCTCCCGTCGACGATCGGATGGTCGAGCGTCAGCCCTTCTTGGGGCAGAAGCCGCCGGTTCGGACCACCATCCGCGTGGCCTACGACGACCTGGCGCTCTACGTGTTCATCGACGCCGAGGCGGACCCCGGTGACGTCATCGTGCGCACGCTTCGGCGCGACAACGGAGGAATCTACAACGACGACACGATCACCGTGAAGATCGACCCGACCAACAACAACCGGGACGGCTATGCCCTCGGCGTCAACGCCGATGGCGCCCAGATCGATTCCTTGGGCCTCGACGACGGCAAGCAGTACGTGACCGAGTGGGACGGGGTCTGGTCGGCGGAAACCGTGCGCCGCACGGACGGCTACACGGTCGAGTATCGCATCCCCTTCGCGATCCTCGGGATCAAGAGCGCGGAGGAACGGACGATCGGATTCAACATCACGCGCGACCATCCCAGCCGAAACGCCACCTACGACTGGGCCCTCATCGTGCCGCCGCGCAGCCCGATGGCGGCGAGCCAATTCGGGGATCTCACGGGGCTCAGGAACATCCAGGCCCAGCGGGCCATCGAGTTCACCCCTTACATGCTCCTGCGGACCGACCTCGAGCCCCGGTGGACGCTCGATCCTCGCCGCCGCCCCAACTACGCCGCCGGCGGAGACCTGCGGGTCCAGATCGGCGCCGGTTCGTACGTCGAAGCCTCCCTCCTCACCGACTTCGCGCAAGTCGAGGCCGACGAGGTCCAGGTGGCGCGCGACCGCTTTCCCCTGTTCTTTCCCGAGCGCCGCCCGTTCTTCATCAACGGGCTCGACGTGTTCAACTTCGGCCGTCAAGGCGAGGCGCAACTATTCTTCTCCAGGCGCGTCGGTCTCGACAACGGACAGCCCATCCCCATTGCGGGAGGGCTCAAGGTCTACGGCCGGGCCGGGCCCATTTCGTACGGTTTGCTCGAGGTGCAAACGCTCGGGACGCCCGGCGATCCCGCCCGGGGCCTCTCGCCCGCAAAGCCGGAGAACGTGGCCGTGGCACGCATCCGTGCTCAGGTCACGCGGTCGCTCGCCGTCGGCATGATGGCGTTGGGCCGGCACCGTTTCGAGACGGCCGACAACGACGACGCATCGGGCGGCGTGGACGTCGGTCTCGTCGCGCTGGACGGCCGCCTGCAGGGTTACGGGTTCGTGGCGGGGACCTGGGCCGAAGAACCCGCCACCGCCTCGGTCTACGCAGAGGACGAACAGACGGGCGAGCGTACGCTCGTGGACCCGGCCCGGCGCGCCGATCAGGAGGTGGGCAGCAGCGCGCACGCGCAGCTCGAGTACCGCGGGCTGTACGTGCGACCGGGCGTCATGTGGCTGTGGAGCGACCGCGATTTCCGGCCCGCGCTCGGCTTCTACCGACGCCCCGGATCGTCACGGCAAGAGGTCTACCTCGATTTCGCGCCGCGGCCGCGTTTTCTGGGTTTGCGCGAGATCGTCTTCGGTCCCTCGTACAGCGTGGAGGCGGACCCCGGCTACACGCGGATGCTCGGTCAGTCCGGGGGCGGACGACTGCAGTTCAACTGGAACAACGGCGCCGGCGTCGGATACGAGATCTTCCACTTCATCGACCACGTTCAGGAGCCTTTCGAGCTCTACCTGCACCAGGTCGAGGCGCAGCGCTACACCGGCTTTCGACAGCGCGCCAGCGCATCGTTGCCCGAGCGCCGAACGATCACCGGCGGGGTCAGTTACGAAGCCATCGAGCTGTTCGGGGGCTTCGCCCACCAGCCCTCCGCCAACTTGACCGCCCGCCTCGGCAAGCACTTCACGCTGGGCGGCGGCTACACCCATCTCGTGGGGCACCTGCAGGATCCGGGCGAGAACTTCGATTTCGGGTTCGCCAACGGCAACCTCGACATCGCCTTCACTCGCAACCTGGCCCTCGACAACCTCGGCCGCCTCGACCTCAGCCCCGGTCGCCAACGCGTCGGCGTTCAGTCTCGCCTTCGCTGGCGCTTCCTGCCCGGGAGCGACCTTTTTCTCGTCTACCGCAACGACATCCCGCTGGGGACCGACCCGCCCGACCTGCCCCCGCGCACCGACTTCCACGAGATCACCCTCAAGCTGACCTACTATCTGCGCGCCTTCTCCGGCCGCTGACGGCCCCCTCCGGGGATCATGCCTCGCCCTGCGACGGCCGCCGAGGCGGCCGGGCGCGGGGACGTTCCCGCACCGATGGGCGCGGTGCCCGGAGCGGGCCCGTCGATCGGCTCGCTCCGCGGGCTCGCCGTCGATCACTGCGGGACCAGATCGAGGTCGAGCCCGCCGGCGTACCAGTAGCTCGTCCACTGACCGTAGCCGTAGACGTTGATCCCGAACGGCTCGTCGCCCTCCAGGATGTGGTTTCCGTCTCCCGCGTTCGAGAGCTGAACCCGCGCCACGGAGTAGCCCGTCGCTCCGATCGGCGTCCACGAGGCGACCTGCACCCCGTCGACGGTGACCATGGTCCCCGTGGGGGCGACCAGGTTCGCGTAGCTCTCCTGGTAGTTCGTCGGAGCGTGCACGAGATAGTTCGTGCGGAACTGCTCGACCGGCACCGCCAGCGTCATCGCGGGATCGCCCTTGTCGCCTCCGGCATTGTGCCCGAGCATGTATTCGCTGACGAGGATCTTCTTGCTCGAGGTGATCTGCACGTCCGCAGTGGTCGGCCCCGATTCCCAGTAATCCCCGGCGTTGGCCAGCGACGCCGGTGCCCCGGCGAGCTGGGGTGAGAACGTCAGATCGGTGTCCTCCTCGGTCGCGACCACCCGAATCCAGCGGTTCTTGACGGATTGCGGCGTGATGAGGGGCGCCGTGGCGTAGTACGTCTTGCCCACGCTGTCGAGCGGCGGAATGGCCTCCTCGAGGTGATCGCAGCAGCACTGCGACTCGGGCAGCGTGGCACACAGCGCGCCACCGATGACCTGCACGGGCGCGCTCGCGGTGACGAGGGTACCCGTCCCATCGGACGTGCTCTGCGGGTTGACGTTGGCCGGGGCCGTGAACACCTGCAGGACGTCGTCGGCGTTCAGCACCACGTTGCCGGTGCCATTGGCCTGCACACCAGCGCCCGGCCGCACCCAGACTCCGCTGGCCGACGGCGTGAGGGTGACCATCGTCCCGTCCTCCTTGGCGACGACGCTGAAGAACGTCGACCGGTCGATGAGCTGCCAGTGATTGCGCGAGACCACGCGAACCTCGGTGCCCCAGGTGTTCGCGGGCAAGAGCAGTGTCGCGTCGTTGGTGTACGAGAACTGGCCGTTGTTCGTGTACTGCAGCGGGTTGTACTGGTACACCGAAACGGGCCGATCACTGCGCAGACGGTAGGCGCCGTCGACGACGACGTTGGTGCTCGGCGTCTCCCCGGTCGAGACCATGGCGGTGATCCACGGGAGCTTGATCACGGCGACGGAATTGGCCGGCACGGCCTGCATGGTGACCACGTTTCCGCCGCGAGTGACGGTGACGTTGGCGACCTGGTTGGCCGTATTCGACACCGCCACCGCGAAATCGAAAGACGCGACGGGATTCAAGAGGGGGTTCGGCGTGATGGTCGGGTAGTAGTCGCAGCCGATGTAGCTGTTGCCCAATGCCGCCGCGGAGCAAGCCCCGATGCAGGTCCCGGAGCCCTGGTCGCAGGTCATCCCCTGGACGGGGTCGCATTCCTCGGGCTCGTAGTCGGTGCCGTCCGTGTTGCACTTGTACGCGACGTCACCGTCGCAATAGCCCTCCCCCGGAATACAGGTCACGCATCCGAGACCGTTCGCACACTCCTCCGCGCATGGCTCCTCCGAAGAGAATCCTCCCATGCCGTCGCAGACCTTGGCGATACCATCCTCGCAGATGATGTCGCCTTCGTTGCAAGGCGCATCGGTGTCCGACGTCGGCTCGCCCGTATCGGTCGTCCCGATCGTCTCGTTCGACGTCGTGGTCGAGTCGAGGCCGCTGGTCGTGGCCGTGCCGCTGGCCGTCGTACCTTCGCCGACGGTCCCGCCGTCGGTGTCGGCCGCCGTGTCCGACGTGGTGCTGTCGGTGCCCCCGATCGAAGCGCTTCCCGAGGTCGAAGCGTCGCCGCCGGTCACCTGGGCTCGCCCCGAATCGTCGTTGCAACCCAACGCCAGCGCACTGGCGATCCACAAGATTCTGAGGTTTCCCTTCCGCAGGCTTCGAGATTATCAGGGGCCGTGACGAAAGTGCATCCCCCGGCGCCGCGACCTCCCGCAGCCTCCCCTCCGCCTCTCCGGCCTCCTTCCCTCGCGCGTCTTGCCGCAGCGCGTCGGCGACCTCAGCCGGCCCCGGACGCGCGCAGGCGAGGTGAGCGCGTGCGCACCGCGTCGAGCAGCGGCTCGAGAAAGTCGAGCGGGAGCGGGAACACCACGGTCGACGTACGCTCCCCCGCAATGTCGGCGAGGGTCTGCAAGTAGCGGAGCTGAAGTGCTTGCGGCTCCTCGCTGAGGGTGCGTGC
Source organism: uncultured Nannocystaceae bacterium (assembly GCA_964650105.1). GTDB lineage: Bacteria > Myxococcota_A > Polyangia > Nannocystales > Nannocystaceae > CAZYSW01. The sequence goes on along the minus strand of CAZYSW010000118.1, from coordinate 5,968 downwards.
AGCCTCGGTGAGCTTGTCGGCGGCCTGCCGCTCTCCTTCTGCGTGGATCACCTTGGCCCGACGCACCCGCTCGGCCTCCGCTTGCCTGGCGATGGCACGCACCATCCGGTCGTCGAGGTCGACGTGCTTGATCTCCACGTTGCTGACCTTGATGCCCCACGCATCCGTGTGCTCGTCGAGAATCCTGCGGATGTCCCGGTTGAGCTTCTCGCGCTCGGCCAACATCTCGTCGAGCTCGTGCTGGCCGAGGACGGAGCGAAGCGTGGTTTGAGCGAGCTGGCTGGTGGCCTCGATGTAGTGCTCCACCTGGATGACGGCCTTCTCGGCGTCGATCACCCTGAAGTAGACCACCGCGTTCACCCGGACCGAGACATTGTCGCGAGAGATCACGTCCTGCGGGGGTACGTCCATCACCGCGATGCGCATGTCGACCCTCACCACCTGCTGGACGATCGGGATCACCAGGACCAGGCCCGGTCCCTTGACGCCGGTGTAGCGTCCGAGCGTGAACATGACCGCACGTTCGTACTCTCGGAGGATCTTGATGGCCGAAGCCAGCAACAGAAGCGCCGCGGCGCCCACCACGACCCATACGATCTGCAACACGGACATGGTTACCTGCTCCTTTCGCTCACGGCTCGACCTCCAGCGTCAGCCCGCGAACGTCCCTGATCCTCACCACTTGTCCCTCGCGCACGGGCGTGCGTGTGGTCGCCCGCCACACCTCTCCGTGCGCGCGGACCTCACCGGTGCCGTCGAAGCTCGACAGCGCCACCGCCTCGCTCCCGATCATCGCCTCGCGTCCGCTGACGACTTCGCGCTTTCGGGCCGCGATCGCCATCCGGAGCACGCCGACGAAGAAGGCTGCGCTCACCACGGCGACCCCGACGACCAACCCGATCGACACGCGAAACGCCAAGACGCCGGTGTCGATCAGGAAGATGGAGCCGATGACGAACGCGATCAGCCCCGACGCCCCCAGGATCCCGATCCCCGGGACGAAGGCCTCGGCGATCATCAGGCCCACGCCCAGCACGAGCAATACCAGTCCGGTGGCGCTCACGGGAAGCACGTGCAGGCCGAAGAAGGCGAGGACCAGACAGATGGCGCCGAGCAGGCCCGGGGCGACGAACCCCGGGTTGACCAGCTCGAACACCAACCCGAAGAACCCCAACATCAAGAGGACGTACGCGACGTTGGGGTTCGCGATCACCGACAGGACACGGCTACGCCAGGTCGGCTCGAAGCGGGTGACGGAGGCCCCCGCCGTCTCAAGAACCACCCGTTCGCCCAGCACCTCCACCGCGCGCCCGTCGAGACCGGACAGGAGCGCGTCGGTGTCCGTGGCCACGATCTCGACGACCCCGGACGCGAGCGCTTCTTCGGCGTCGAGCGTCGCCGCTTCGACCACCGCCCGCTCGGCGAACTCCGCGTTACGATCGCGAAGGCGCGCCAAGGCGCGAAGATAGGCCCGCGCGTCGCTGACGACCTTCCGCTCCATCGCCTCCTGGCTCGCATCGTCGCCGTCGGATCCACCGAAAGGACCGCTCATCTGGACGGGTGTCGCCGCCCCGATGGTGGTCGCGGGAGCCATCGCCGCCACGTGCGTGGCGTACACGACGAACGTGCCAGCGCTCGCCGCCCGGGCACCGCGCGGCGCGATGTGTCCGATCACCGGAATCGGCGACCCCAAGATGTCCTGGATGATGGCTCGCGTCGCGGTGTCGAGCCCGCCGGGCGTGTCGATGCGCAGGACGACCGCCTCGGCTCGACGGTCGGCCGCCTCGGCGAGGGCCCGGCCCACGTGCTCGGCGGTCGCGGGCCCGATGGGCCCTTCCAGATCCACGAGCAGCACCTCGCGCTCCGTCGCCGGTCGTGCCGCCAGCGGGAAGACGTGGACGAGCACCAGGAGAATCGCACTCCACGCCAAGGCGAGTCGTCGCACGCAATCACGCTAGCAACCATCCGAGTGACCGCCGGGCGAGGCCGCGCGGGGGGCCCCGACGACGAGGGCCGGGGCCTCACCGCGGTGGCGGAGGTCGATCGAGCAACCCCTCGGCGTTCATCGCTTCGCACCATCGTGACCAGCTCGCATGCGGTCCGCGCCACCGCAGCGTCTCCAGGTCGGTGTCGATCGGCACGTCTTCGACGAGCGTCGCGAGCTTCCGGTACAAGAGGGCGTCCTGCATCCGCGAGCGTAGCGCTTCGGCCAGGCGAGCGGCGCCCCGCACCTCGACCTCCCACGCATCGGCCGAGGGCGGAATCGCTTCGATGTGCTCGTACCGGGCCAGAACGGTTGCGGCCGACTTGGCCCCGAATCCCGGGATCCCCGGGATCCCGTCCGCGCTGTCGCCGACGAGCGCGAGGTAGTCCGGGACGCTCGCTGGCGAAATCCCCCGCTGCGCCCGCAAGGCGGCCTCGTCGATGACCTTGCCCCGCATGCGGTCTACCAAGACGACCTTGGTCCCGCGGATGCACTGCCCCAGATCCTTGTCGGGCGTCATGATGCGCACCTGATCGACTCGATCGCGCAGCCGCGCGGCGCCGGTGGCCAGAGCATCGTCCGCCTCCCACCGGTCCATCGACCACACCACGACACCGAGCGCTCGCACGGCTTCTTCGGCCATGTCGAACTGAGCGAGTAGCTCGGGCGGCACCCCCTCCTCGGTCTTGTAGCCGTCGAACAGGTCGTTGCGAAACGATCGGATGGGGTTGTCGAAGGCCACGGCGACGTGTGTGGCCGCCTCCTCGTCGTCGGCCAGCAGCGACACCAGGGAGTAGACGAGCCCCACGGTGGCCTTCGCCGGACGCCCCTGCCGATCGCGGTGATCGGGTCGCCGACCGAAGTGAGCACGAAACAGCTCGTAGGTCCCGTCGACGAGGTGCACTCGCATGGTCACTCGTTACCACGGACGCGCGTGGCACGGGTCGTCGAAATGCCCCTGCCAATAGCGATTCGGCCCGACGATCGCCCTCGCCGGGCGCCGGAGCTCACCACACCGTCCATACCGCCTGGACCGAGGCCGCGCCCCAGTCGAGCTCGAGCCCGAACGAGCCGGGGTTCGTGCCGCGCACGCAGACTTCGTCGTCGGCGACGGCGTGGCGCGGAAGCTCGAAGACGACCGCGTCGTCGCCCGTGAGTCGAAGCCGCGGACGCACGGGGCTCGTTCCGTGGATGCGGAAGCCCTCGGGGCCGACAGGGTGGACTCGAAAACACTGCTCGGCTCCCACCGCGAGCTGCCGATCGTCGAGGCCGGCGATGGTGGCGATGGCGCCGGCATCCACCACCGCGATGCGGTGGATCTGCGGCGCCACCACCGAGCCCACGGAGATCTCGTTGGGCGCCAGGCCGGTCTCGATTCCGCCGGCATCGACGGTCGCTCCGGCCGTCCGTCGTCGCTGGCCACGAGCAGCGCTCCGGCGCCCCGGAGCCGATTTCCGGAGCCGTCCTCGTAGCGGATCGTCGGCTGAACGTCGCTGCCCACGAAAAACCACGCGCGCGTGCCCTCGGCGGTTCGTTCGACGTCTTCCGCACCGAAATCGGCCAGGAATCGCTCCACGGTCCTGGCCTGCAGAGGAAAGGTGGTGGGCTCAAAAGCGTTGCTGGCGGAGATCTCGAGCGTGTAGTCCCCTTCCGCCTCCGGCGTGAGCACCATGACCTCCCAGCCGTCGTCGTTGCAGCCGTGGCTGTCGATCGACACCCCGAGCGGCATCGAAACGATGGTGAGCGCATTGGGGGCGTAGGACCCGAAGGGGATGAAGCCGATCAGCTCGTACTCGATCCTCAGATGGAGCTCGGTCGAGAGATCGACGCCCACCAGCGCGCTCCCCAGCTCCTGGGGATCGCCGGGATCGTCGGGATCGTCGGGATCGTAGTGATCCTTCCGCCACTTCACGTCGAACAGGCAATCGGCGTCGGGCAGGATGACCCCGGCCGCATCGACGATCTCGCAGTTGCCGTTGGTCAGGTTCTTGGTGACCTTGCACGCACCGTGCTGCTCCACTTCGCCCCCGAGCTCGATGGGGGAGCTCGAAAGGGGCGTGCCCTGACACGGCTCGGGAACCGGAGGCGGATTGTCGACGTCGATCACCAACGACGCGGTCGATCCTCCCGCTGTCGTGGCCCGGACCTCGCACGGGCCGACCCCCGACAGGCGCACTTCGACGTCCTCCTCCGACAGGTGGATAGGCAGGCGATCGAGGATCTCCACGCCCCCGACCAGCGGCCGGCACGAGCCGGCGACCACGTCGATGTCCGCTCGCATCTCGCCTTCGTGGACGCACAGGAAAGCCCCTTCGACGACCCTGCCCACACGAACGGCCGCCTCGCCGAACGTCGACGTCTCGGACAGCGCGAGGTCGAAGGCGCCCGGCAAGAACACGGGGAAGCGCGGCGTGGTGCTGCCCTCGCCCAAAGCGACCAGTCGTGACTGCCGACCTGGTCGGGCGCCGTCGCGGTTCGGATCTCGCCGTCCCCTCGCGGTGGCGCCGGCGCGGTGAAACCGCCGAAGCTCGTCACGACCTCCATCCGCCCGGTCGCGAGGGCGTTGCCGTTCGCGTCGAAGGCTTCGTGCCGAAACCGCACGTCGGCACCCACGGTCACCGGGAACACCGTGCCGTCGTGTCCCCAAACCGGGCAGAGCACGTCGAGATCGACCCGCGCGACGTCGGCGACCCGCAGCTCGTAGCGATCCACGACCTGCCCGCGCCTGTCGACGTAGGTCACCTCCATCGCCGTGCGGTCCGGCTTCAGCCCCTCCAGCTCGACCGTCAGGGCATCCCTCGTCGAGTCGAACGTCCGCGGGCCGAGAGCCACCACGTCCTCGTCACCGATCACCACGTCGAGGATCGTGTCGGGCCGCTCCGAAAGACACTGCACCCCCACCGTGTCGAAGCACAGGCCCCCGTGCTCCAGCCGCAAGGCGACCTCCGCCCCGGTGGCGATCGAGACGAACGCCGGCCCGGGGTCGTCGGGTCCGGGAGGATCGAAATCGACCAGACACCCGGTGATGAGCACCCACCGCAAACCGACACCAATCCAGACCATCGCATGGCGACGAGCGTAGCACCGCGACGAGCGCCGTACCGCCTTTGCCGCGACCGTGCGACGCAACCCCACGGCGGACCGCGAGTGCCCCATCGGGCCCGTGGAGCCACACCCGCGTTCTCGCGCGGGCAACGTGCGACCGTCGTCGCGGTTTCGCACCGACCACACCCGCAATCGCGCCCCCGGTCAGTCGCGCGTTTCGAGGTGGCCGTCGGCGTGTCGGGCGAAGCGTCCTCGACCGCGGGGATGGACCGGGCCGTCGACGGGCCAGGGCCAGCCGCCGAAGCGGGTGCGCCGGTAGTCGTCGAACGCTTGTTGGATCTCTCGCGGGCTGTTCATGACGAACGGTCCGTACTGAACCACCGGCTCGCCGATGGGGCGGCCCTGCAGGAGGAGGAGCTCGGCCGTCTCGGCGCCGTTCTCGAGGGTCGCGGAGGCTCGGGGGTGCACGGCGATCCCCGCCGGGGACCGAATCTCGCGTCCGGCGATGCGCAGCGCGCTTCCGCGGAAGAAGTACAGCGTGCGGTTCGTCCCCGGCCTCGCACTCGGCAGACGCCACGTGGCGTTCGGCTCCATGCGAAGAGTCCAGATGGCGACGTCGGACTCGGCGCGCGCAGCCCAGCTCTCGGGCGGTGGCGCCGGGGGCTGGGTCCCTTCGTACGCTCCCGCGATCAGGGTGACTTCGACGGTGCGGCCGGACGCATCGTCGACCACCAGGGTCGGAATCGACTCGCGCCACGACATCGAAAAGTGTGGCTCGGCGAGCTTGCTCCGCGCTGGCAGGTTCAGCCAGATCTGAAACAGCTCGAGCGGGTTGGGCCCCTGGTCGTCGACCAGGGGGAACATCTCGGCGTGCACGATACCGCGGCCCGCCGTCAACCACTGCACGTCGCCGGCGCCGAAGCGCGCCGTCACCCACAG
>CAZYSW010000117.1:0-13565 GCA_964650105.1 uncultured Nannocystaceae bacterium | reverse complement strand
ACCGACCTGTCCCTGAGGGACAGGTCCAAGTCGTCGAGATTTCTCGAAAAAATCCCTTGCCCTGAACATCTGCGCGGTGTAGGTTTTCGTGCGCTCGATGGTGGCTGGTTTCGACAAGTTCTTGCCTCTGGAAGAGGTTCGCCGGCTCGACGCGCGACTGAGCTCGCTGGGGCGGGGTCAGGCCGCGTTGCGGTTGCGCGTGGGCGAGCTGGCGGAGGTGCTCGGCAAGCGAGGATGGTTCGGCGAGCTCGGGTTTGCGCGGGCCGAGGACTATGCCGTCGAGCGGTGCGGCAAGACGTCGGGTTGGCTTCGACAGTGCCGCAGCACCGCCCGGCACCGGTCCTCGGCATCAAGAAGACCCTCGTGGTGCACGGCCGGACCAAGGTCGACGAGCGACCCGGCGCCGAGAACCCGCTGGTCGAGCCGCGCCGGGCCAAACGCCAGGTGGCCTGACGGCCATCGCTGCTTGCCGACCCGATCGAGCTTCGCCCCGGATCCACGGTCACGTTGCGCCACGGTGGATGTGCCCCAGCGGCGACACGATCGAGCCACCGATTTGGGCTCGATGCGTCGCCGGATGTAGCGTACCTATGGAGTCCCCGGGTCCGTCGGTGGCGACCGAGCGCCGACCCTTCGGCGGTGCGTGCCGAGGCGGCTTCGAAGTGCGGCCCGCCGCCAGGCGGTCGTGTTTGCCGGAAACGGGAACCGGGAACGGGTCCCGGGGCTCGGCGTCCGGGCGCATGATCGCGACGGCCGGGTGTCGTGTCGCGCCGGTCCGTGCGGTGGGGTTGACGGGGACGGTGGGCGAGGGTGTGCTCATGGCGATGCGGGTCGATCTTGCAGTGGCCGGCGGGGTGTCCGCCGGAGTGCTGGCCGGGATCGAGATGGTCGTGCGAAGGCAGCCTTTCTTGGACGGACTCGCGATTGCCGGTGCCGTCGCTCTGGTCTCCATGGTGGCCTTGGTCGCCTTCGTGGCGTCGGTCGTGGTCCTGGGCCGCCTCGGCCCCGCGTCGGCCGGGGGCGCACCTCACCGTCGAGCGCGGGGGATTGTGGCTGCAGCCGCCATGATCATCGTCGTGTGCGGGCTCGGTTCGTTCGCGACCGACCTGGCGCTCGCGCACCGCGATACGCGGCTCATCGCCTTGGTGGTGGCCGTGTGCGGGGGTGCCATGGTGGGCATCGTCGGGTTTCTCGTCGAGCCGCTGGCCGTGCGGTTGTCGGGGTGGGTCACCAGGTTTCGTCTTCCGGTTTTGCCGTTGTGGCCCGTCGCCGTTTCAGGCCTCGCGATTCTGTTCGGTGGAAGCTGGTCCGTGGACCGGCTCGGCGACGGCCGAGCGCGGCCGGTCGGCATCGCCGGGCGCGTCATCGAGTTCGCCGATGCGAGCACCGATCTGGACGCGGACGGGCGAGGGTTGCTGCTGTCGGGTGTCGTGCGCCGAGACGGGGTCAAAACGCGCCCTCGGGAGGATCGAGAAGGCGGGCCGCGGTGACCCGCGCCCAGTGATCGAGCAACGACGTCCGCAGGCGGTTCGTGAGGTCGGGATCGCGGCCGTGGAGGTTCTCGCGTTCGGCCGGATCGGTGCGTAGATCGTACAGCTCCCAGGTCTGGTGTACGTGGTCGTAGATCAGCTTGGACCAACCGTCGACGACCGCGATCTTCTCGATCTCGCTCGATCCGTGCCTGAACTGCTCCATCAGGATCGGTCGCGCCACCGGGTCGCCGCCGCGCACGAACGACGCCTGGCTTCGTCCCTCCAGCGCGGGGGGGGCCGGGATTTCGAGGAGGTCCAACAAAGTCGGCATCACGTCGGCGAGGGTGACGGGCACGTCGGTTCGCCTCTGTGGGAGTCCCGGTCCGCGCATCAGCAGCGGGACACGCATCGATTCGTCGTAGAGCTGTTTGGCGTGACCGGTCGCACCGTGGTCGAGGAACTCCTCGCCGTGATCGGCCGCCAGGACGACCAGGGTGTCGTCGACCAGCTTCCACCGCTCGAGCGCGTCCAGGAGGCGGCCGATCTCGGCGTCGACGTAGTGAATCTCGCCGTCGTAACGATCGATCGGCTCCTCGCCCCACAGGCGGTGTCGGTCGGGCGGTTGGTAGGTGCTGTGGGGATCGTAGTAGTGGACCCACACGAAGAAGGGCCGGTGTGGGGTTCGCGCACGGTGGTGACGCAGGTGCTTCAGCACGCGATCGGTCATCGGCCTGGCGTGCTGGTCGTCGGCCGCGATTCGGTGTTCGATGAGGTCGAACCCTTGATGAAGGTTGTGGGCCCCGACCGCGTGGTACGTCACGAAGGCCGCCGTGGCGTAGTCGGCGTCCCGGAGGCGTTCCGCCAGCAGGACGCGCCGATCCGACAGCCGGTGCTCTCGGTACTCGAGGGCTTCGGTGTACATGGACGGGTACAACCCGCCGAACAAGCTCGGCAGGGAGCGGTCGGTGACCGGGCTCGTCGCGTAGGCACGCTCGAAGATCACGCCGTCGCGAAACCACGCGTCGATGCGAGGCGTCGTGTCGCGCCTGTATCCGAAGATTCCCATGTGGTCGGCGCGCAGGGTCTCCACGGTCACCAGCAACACGTTCGGTCGTTCGCGGGGAAGCGGGGCCTCGACCTCCGCCGATCGTACCGCCACCACGTTCGGATCCAGGTCCCCGCCGTGGCAGTCCTCGTCGACGCCGTTGCCCGGAACGTCGACCGCGAACGGGTGGACCGCAGCGTCGAATGGTGCGCAATCGCCCTCACCCGACAGCGGCGAATACCCGTCGCCGTCGAAATCGGCGACGCGGCCCACGACGCGTGCGGCGTGTCCACTGAGCGGCGCGTAGCGGGCCGCCACCAGCCGCATATCGGGCGCTGCCACGAGCCACCCGGTGCCGATCAGGAAGATCGGCCACGGGACGAGCACCTCGACCCGTCGCCACCGCGGCTGAATCCACCGCTGAAGCCGAGGCCACGCGAACAGGGCCGCGATCCACGTGGCGAGCACCCCCGTGAAGCGGACGTCCACCGTCTCCACCATCACGACGAGCGCGGGCACCGACGCGAGGGTGGCGACGACCAGCGAGCCCGCGGCGATCGAGGCCCGTCCGCGCCGCCCTCGCAGCCCTCGATGGAGGCCGCGCCACACCGCGAGACCGATCCCGATCGACAGGATCGCCAGTGGCACGAAACGGCGGCCGACGAGTTCCGCAGCCGTGTGCTCCAAGACCCAGCGCCCGCCCCAAAAGAGCACCACGCCGACCGCGACCAGCCCCCACGCCGCCGCTGCGAGGGCACCGAGCCTCGCCGCCCGCCCTTCGGCGTTCCAGACCGGCCACCCCCACCGCGCCGCTGCGATCGCGGTCCACCCGGGCAGGAACAGGACCGTTCCCAGCAGGCCCGCCGCCACGACCACGAAGCCGGGCGCGCTCGCGCCCCGCAGGTTCGCCGCCAGGCCGTCGACCACCCCCGCCACGACCCCTGCGAAGGCCGCGGCCACGGCCGCATCGGTACGCGGCCGCATCCTCGAGGCGACCTGCCGGTCCGCGCCTGTTCGCTCGCCCTTCAGGCGTCTTCGCCTCCGCTCGCCTCGTGGATCACGGGCCGTACTTGGCCACCCAGATATCCGAATCGACGGACTGGCTGTCGCGCACGTAGCCCGTCACCACGATGTTGTCCTGGCTGTCGATCGCCACCGCGCGAGCCTCGTCGTTGCCACCGCCGGCGCCCATCAGGGTCTGGGTCCACACCACGTTGGCACTTTCGTCCCACTTGCGGATCCAGATGTCCGTATCGTTTTGGCCCGTGCCCTTGTAGCCGACCACGACGAACGCGTCCTGCGAGTCGATCGCGACGCCCAGCGCCCGGTCGTGCAGAATCGAGGGCGCGCCGTAATCCCTCGTCCAGATGAGGTTGCCGTCGCCGTCGTAGCGACCCAACCACGCGTTTTGGTTGGTCGCGGTCAGCGGCTTGGTCCCGGCCACCGCGATCGAGCCGTCGGATACGATGGCCACCGCGAACGCCTCCTCGCTTCCGTGCATCGGGCTGTCGTGCTGCACGGTCCACAACTCCGTCCCGCTCGCGTCGTACTTTCGAAACCAGACGTCGTCATTGAATCCCTCGTTGGCGATGTGCCCGGCGACGACGACGTTGTCGTCGGCGTCGATCGCCACCGCCTCGCCCCGATCGTCGAGGTTGTCCGGCCCACCCACCTGGTCGGTCCAGAGCTGGGTTCCGTTGCCGTCGTACTTGGCCACGAAGATGTCGTTGTCTGCGGTCCCGACCCGCACGTATCCGGTGAGCACCACGTTGTCCGAGCCGTCCACGGCAACCCCGAGGCCCACGTCCGCGCCTCCCGAAGGCCCGTCGATCGCCGTCGACCACAGCTCGCCGCCATCGGGATCGAGCTTGGCCAGGTAGATGTCCGACGTCGACATGTCGCCGCCGACGTCGCCCACCACGAAAATGTCGTCGGCCGAGTCCACGGCGACGGCGTAGGCGCGATCGTCGAAGCCGACGGAGGGATCTTTGGTCGTGGTCCACAGCGTCGTACCGTCGGGTGCGTACTTGCGAATCCAGATGTCGGGGTTGCCCGGCTCGTCCGAGACGTAGCCGACGACGATGATGTTGTCGGCGCTGTCGACCGCGATCCCCTGGTCGATGTCCTCCAGGCCCATGTCCCCCGCGTGCTTGTCCTCCCACTGCTTGGTGTCGGTGGTGGCCGTGCAATCGGGGTCGCAGCCGTCGCCCGGGTCGGTGTTCGCGTCGTCGCACTCCTCGGGCGGCTCGACCACGCCGTTGCCGCATTCGGGCTCGGGAACGGTGGTCATTCCATCGTCGGGATCGGTGCTCGAGCTGGCATCCGCCGATGTGGTCGTCGTGTCGTCCGACGTGGTGGAGGTCGATCCGTCCGCGGTGCCGGAGCTGTCACCCCCTTCCATCGCGTCTTCCCCGGCGTTCGAGCAGCTCACGCTCACGACGAGACTCAGCATCCCGTGCCGCAATCGGCAAGCCATGCGCATCATCTCCGGCATCATAGACGGTGAGGTCCGAGAGCCCAAGGTCCACCTGCGGACACTGCGACGCCGTCGGTTTTCTCGGGGGGCGGTGTTCTTTGCAAAGAGGCGGCGTCGACGGCTCGGGTTTCTCCGAAGGGCTGCGCGCGGGCCTGTCGATCTATGCTCGGTCGCATGCAGGGCGTTGCACGGACTCGACGAGCGCCCATCTCGCGGCGCCGTGCGGGCGAAGGGCCATTGGCGAGACACCCGGAGGGACCGCGACGATGAACGAGGCGACGTCGACGACGACGACGACACCCGATGCCGTGGCGTTGTGGGTGTTCGGCTACGGGTCGCTGGTGTGGCGCCCCGCCTTCCCGTACGTGTGTCGGGAGGTCGGGTTCATCCGGGGGTGGACGCGTCGTTTTTGGCAGGCTTCGACCGACCACCGCGGCGTCCCCGGAGCTCCGGGACGTGTCGTCACCTTGATTCCCGAGCCCGAAGCGCGCTGCTGGGGGGTCGCCTATGGCGTGCACGACGAGCACGTCGATGCCGTCCTGCACGGGCTCGACGTGCGCGAGCAGGGCGGCTACGCCCGGCACCAGGTCGACGTAGAGCTGAGCCGTGGCGACCGCATTCGCGACGCGCTGATCTACGTGGCCACCCCCGACAACCCGAGCTGGGCCGGCCCGGCCCCGCTGTCCGCCATCGCCGCGCAGGTTCGTATGGCGCACGGCCCGAGCGGTCCCAACGTGGATTACGTGCTGCGGCTGGCCGAGACCCTGCGCGAGATGAGCGCGGTCGACGAGCACGTCTTCGCGCTCGAGCGGCTGCTCCGGGCAGACGGAGACGAGGGATGAGGGTCGTGAGATCGCTCGCATGTGCTCCGAGGCGGGGCATGTCACCAAGCACGGACCGGTTCGCACGAGCCCACGTCGGTCGCCCGTGCACGGGCGCTGGCGCTCGGCGAGCAGCGTGATGACGGCGTGGAGCGAACCCCTTGGTGCAGCGACGGTTGGCCCGGCTGGTCCGGCGGTCGCTCGACGGTGACGCCGAGGCGTTCAGGGCCCTGTTCCGCGCGTTGCACGGTCCCGTCGCCGCCTACATCGCGCGCCGGGTCCTCGACCCCTTGGACGCCGAGGACCTCACCGCCCGGGTCTTCCACCGCATGCTCGAGCGTCTGTCCGACTACGACGCACGCCGAGGGCACGTTCGAAGCTGGGTGCTCACGATGGCCCGCAACGCGGTCATCGATCACCTCCGCACCGACAAGCGTCACCTCGAGGTCCGCGACGCGGAGCTCGTCGCCGATGCGAGCTTCGACCCGAACGCGGCGCTCGACCGTGACGAGGCTGCCGCGCAGCTTCGCGAGCTGCTCGCCGACGTGCCCGCCGAGGTTCGCGAGATGCTCGCGATGCGCTTCGGCGACGGTCTGCGCCACCGGGAGATCGCCGAGGTGCTGGGCCTGTCCGAGGCCGCCGTCAAGCAGAGGTTCTCGCGGACGCTCCGAGAGCTGCGGGAGAAGGCGCGGGCCGTCGGCCTGCAGGACGGAAAAGGGGTGGGATATGCCCTCTGAGTTGGACAGACGCCTGCGTGCAATCTTCTCTCGCCCCATGGCCGATCCGTCGGCGGGGCGCGCGGCCCTCGAGGACGCGCTCATGGGGCGGTTTGCGTCCATGCATCCCGCGCAAGGGAGGCGTGGTGCGGCCTTGCGGCGTTGGGTGTTCGCCGGCGTGCTCGGGGTCGCCGCGGTCGTGGGGGCTTGCGTGGCGCCGGCCGAGTACGAGCTGCAGCTCGGCAATCGCCTCGCGATCAGCCTCGACGCGGAGATCGCCGGCGACTTGGATCCCGAGGTCGTCGCCCGGCACGTCCGCGACAATTTCCCGGTCGAGCGCATCGAGATGCAGATCGGGATCGAGCGACGCGTGGGCGAGGACGACGCGGGCCAGCCCTACGAAGCGGCGGAGATGCGCATGGTGCTGACCGTGCTCGGCCCGGGCGTGGACGTCGAGGAGGTCTGCGACGACCTCCAGGAGCGGTTTCCGGTGCTGCGAAGCGGGCGCATCGAGGACGAGCCGCTGGCGACGACCGTCAACGGTACGCTCGGCGGCAAGCTGTCGGGCGGCGCGATCGATCGGCTCATCGACCGCGGTGGCGTCGAGGAGGCCAAGGCCCGGATCCTCGCCGACCTTCGCTCGCGCGGTATCGATCCGGCGCGCGCGGACGTGCAGGTGCAGGACGAGGTCGACGACGAGGGCCGGCGGCGTCGCGAGGTTCGCATCCGGGTGGAGCAGGAGGACCTCCCCCGCTGAGTGTCGACGACTCCCGGGGCGCCCCCCGTTGTGGGAGCCCCGATGCGGTGTTAAGGTTCGACCTCGGAAGGACAGGCGGTCGAGAGGGCAAAGGTGATCGCGGCGCCGGTCCGGTTTCGGGCGCGGCATCGAGGAAAGTCCGGGCTCCGCAGGGCAGGATGCTGGCGCAGGCCAGTCAGGGCGACCTGAAGGAAAGTGCCACAGAAAGCAAACCGCCCGCGCTCGCGCGGGTAAGGGTGAAAGGGTGCGGTAAGAGCGCACCGGGCTCCTGGCGACAGGGGTCGCACGGTAAACCCCATCCGGAGCAAGGCCGAGCAGAGGCATGTCGCCCCCTCGGGCGGCGAGGGGTGGCCCGCCCCGCCTCGGGTAGTGCCGCGTAGAAGAATGATCACCACCCGGCAAGAGCAATCGACCCGGGGACAGAACCCGGCTTACGACCCTTCTCGACCGTCTGAACCTTCCGCTTTCGCGTGCACCACCAAGACGTCGCTCGCGGCTCGCAGCGGTCCTCGGTGAAAGTCGCCGAAGATCCCGTGGAGCTCGAGCCCGGCGCGGCGAAGCAAGGGGGCGATCTCTTTCGACAGCAGATAGCGCTGCCGAACCTCGATCTCGACCATCGTTCCTCGGTCGGAGACGTAGAGGTATGTCGCGTCGATCCTCTGGGTGTCGCGGCACCACGTGCTGCGCTCGAAGACCGAATACCCGACGCCGCGCGCTTCGACGCGGGTCACGGGATGCAGATGGTCGGCGTCGACGTCTTCGGGCCGTCGGTTGCGATGAAACGCGTCCGCGGCGTACCCATCGAAAACCAGGCGTCCGCCCGGGCGGAGGTGGCGAGCGACGCAGGCGAGGCTGCCGACCACGGCATCTGGCGTCAGCAAGCAGTACAGGCCACCGTGTGGGACGACGATCGTCTCGAAGCGCTCCCCGAGATCGAAGGTCTCCATGTCTGCCTGCACCAGCTCGACGTTCAGCCCACGGGTGCGGGCGCGCGCGAGCTCGAGTAGGTGACCGTCGCGGTCCAGCCCCACCGTTCGTCGCCTCGGCGCCGCGAGCTCGCGGAGCACCCGGCCCGCTCCACAACCGAGCTCCAGCACGGAGCCCGACCCTTCGACGACGCCGCGGTAGAAGTCGACGTCGCCGGGGGTGCCGGTGTGAACCGCCGCGTACAGCTCGGCGCGCAGGTGCCGATCGTCGGGGCGGGGCTTCACGGGGGTGGGGCGCTCCATCGAGTTGCTTGCCCCCGGCGCAGGTCGTGTGACACGATCGAGCGGCGTTCGAGCGCGCGGAGCATGGAATGACCCTTCACGAGATCTCTTGGGGACGGATGGCCTGCCTGGCCGCCATGTTGGTGTTCGGTTGCACCGATGACGACGACGCCGACACCGGCGGCGGCCCCGGAGGAACGGGTAGCACGAGCGGCTCGGAAGGTGCCAGCACCGACGGAGAGACCGCGGCGACTCAGGGCCAGGAGGCCACCGCGAGCGCCGACGACACCGGCGACCCCTCCGGGCCGGGCGAGACCACCGACCTCCCCGAGGCGTGCGTGCCGAAGGCCGACGACAGCGAGTGCGACACCTGCGTCAAGGAGAACTGCTGCGCACAGGCGGACGCGTGCCTGGCCGACGAGGATTGCCAGTGCTTCCAGGCCTGCGCCGACGGAAACCCGAGCCCGTTTTCGTGCTACGAGACTTGCGAGATCGGGCTCGAAGAGCCCGGCCCCACCAAGGACATCGTGACCTGCACCACGATGCACTGCGCGTCGGCATGCCTGTGATCCCCGGCCGCGAACGGGCGGGCGAAATCGGCTAAGCTCGATCCGCGGATGCCGGTCCTCATCATGATCATCGTCTTCGGCAGCCTCACCGCGGTTCTGCTCGGGATGCGCTACATGAAACACATCGAGCGCTTGGCGGAGATCGAGGCCCGCAAGGCACAGGCGCTGGCGCAGTTGGCCGAAAAGGGGATCTTGCCTCCCGATCCCAAGGAGGCCGAGCGTGAAGCGTTGGCCAAAGAGCTGTTGGCCGCCTACGACGAGGCCGACAAGCTCGGTCGCTGAACCGGGCGCGCGCGGTCCTGGTCGCCGTCTTCACAGCACGTCGATCGGCATGCGGTACACGAAGCAGCTCTTGTCGGGTCGCCACCGATCGTACAACACGGTGATCGCGTCACCGGCCCGAAAGCACCGGCGCAGTCCCACCGGATAGTCGATGCATCCCCGGCGGATGCGCCCTTCGGCCCGGTAGGCGTACTCGAACGCCGCCCAGATCGATCGTGGGTCGCGGTGCTCGACGGCCACGATCCAGCCTTGTGTCGCGTGCCCGTGCTCGAACAGCGGCGCATAGGTGCGCGTGCGAGCGCGGCGTGTCAGGACATGGGTCAGGGGGAGCACACCGAAGGTCGTGATGCCGAGCAGGGCGTACAAGGCCTGTGCCCCGGCGCGTCCGACCGTGGAGCGAATGTTTCGAAGCGGGTTGCCCGGGTCGACGAGGTTGCGAAACACGTCGGCGAAAGGGCCTTCGGGATCGCGTGGCGCCGGTCCCAAGGCGACGCGCTGTGGCCAGTCGAGCCGCCCTCGCTGCGTCGCGACGGCGGGTGCGGGCGGCATCGCGTGCAGGCTCGGGCCCAGGAAGCGCCGGAACTCGGCGGCCGTGCTGGCGTCCACGCTCCGTGCGCTCCCCTGCAAGCGCTCGACGAGCTCGCGTAGGACCGGACGGATCGGGAGCTCGGGGGGCAACGCCAGGGGGTGGGCCACGTCGACCGAGGACGCACCGGTGATCGCCGTGGCCAGCGTCGCGCCCAGCTTGCGGAGGTCGGTCGCGGGGGTGGCGAGGGCCATGGTTGCGGGGCCCATCCCGTCCGCACCGCTCACGTCACGGTCGGTCGAAAGGTGCCAGCCCACGCACGCGCTGCCGAACCCCACCAGCCCGATCGATCCGTCCGGACGCAGGATCACGTGCGACGGATCGATGTCGTTGTGAAACACGGGAGGGCGGCGCCCGTGCAGATACTCGAGCACCTTCAGGAGGCGGTCGGCGACGCCCACCAGATCGCCGTCCCCCAGGAGGGGCCCGTGCCGGATCCGGGCCTCGAGCGTGTCGCCCTCGAAGCGCTCCATCACCAGCGAAAACACGTGCCCCCGGTCCGTGTCGACCTCCAGCGTCTCCACGAGCGCCGGGATGGCGGGATGCCGCAGCGCGCCGAGCACCTCCGCTTCGCGGGCCAGGCGATCCACGGGACTCCAGTCGGGCAGGTCGAGGATGCGGAGCTCCTTGACGACGACGCCGCGACCGTCGGATCGGCGACAGCGCAACACCCGGGACGAGGGCGTCCGTGCGAGGACGCCCTCGACCGCGTAGCGCCCTCCGATGTGCTCCGGTTCGGGAAGCCGCGCCAGCGCCACGCCACCATCCTGCAGCGACCGGGCTCCGCCGCCAGGCCGATCCCCCGGGCGCGGTCGACGAGCGACGGCACTCACCGCCGCGCGGCGAGGCGGTCGGGGTGCCTCACGCCGCGAGGCGTCCGATGCTCTCCAGGTAGGTGCGGGCCAGGTGATGGTTCTCGATCTGGTCGGGATGAAAGCCGAGGCGGAGGTAAGCCGCGATCGCACCGAGCAAGAACCAGTTGCCTTGTCCCCGCTTGCGCGCCTCCTTGCGCTCCACTCGAAGGCGCTCGGGGGTGGCCTCGGGATCCTGATCGAGCAGCATCTTGGTCCCCGCCCGCCAAAATCCCATCAGGGCGGCGACGGCCACGACCAGGCCCACGACCCGTACCCAGTAGCGGGGGTCGACCTCCTGCAACACGTCGAAGGCGACCGATTTGTGCTCGATCTCCTCGGCGGCGTGCCACAAGAGTAGGTCCCGCATGGCCGGGTGCGCGTGCTCGAAATCGTCGGTCGCGAACGCTCGCTCGGCCAGCGTCGCGGTGAAGTGCTCGAGCGCCACGGTCACCGACAGGCGCAGGTTGGGCGGAAACCGGGGCTCGAGCACGTCGTACGCAAGCCGTCGATACCACCGGAGGAACGTGTCGATCTCGAATCCTTGCTCCTTCAGCACCTCGAACGCCCGCTCGTGCTCGTGACCGTGGCTCCCTTCCTGTCCAAAGAAGCCACGGACGCGCGCACGCAGCTCGGGATCGTCGATCCGGTCGAGATAGTGCCGCACGCTTCGAATGAAGAAGCGCTCCCCATCGGGGAACAACAGGTTCAGCGCGTTGGCGACGTGGCTGACGAACACGCTCCCGTAAAACCAGTGCTTGGGCACCCCCGCGAACGAAAAGCCCATCTTGCGCACCCGCGGGACGCCGGCGAAACGACGGGGTGTAAGGCGAGACGAATGTGCTGAGCTCGGCACGGGCGGCACCTCCAGCGCGAACGCGAGAACGACGCGCCATCCACTATGCCCGATCCTCCCTCGATGTCGCGTCTCGTCGGCGTCGCCGTCGACGGCGTTCTCACCCCATGCGACGTCCGCGATACCCTGGGGGCATGCCACGCGGTGTTCGATGATGCGCTGGTGACGCGATGCGGGTGCGTCCCGGATGGGCCATGGCGGGGGCAGGGCCGGGGGCGGATGCGGGCCCTCGGCCGGTCCGCGCGCTGGACCGAAGGAGGGGACGCGAAGTGGCGACTTCGGGCGGGGTTTCGTGCCATGGTTGCCGCGCCGGCGGGTCATCGGATCCATGTCCATCGACGAGCGCGAACCGAAAGCCCCATCCGCAGCCGACGTCGCCGAACGCGTGCTGGAGCGTTCTTCGGGCGATCGCCTCGACATCGTACGGTTCACGTTCAACGTCACCGACGGCCCCAATCCCATCTGGCACGTGCGCCGCTTCCAGTGCAGCGAGGGGCTGTCGACGACCTACGAGCTCGTCGTCGACTTGCTCACCGACGAGCTCGACGTCGACACCGACGGGCTCTTGGGCGCCAACGCGGAGCTGGACATCGAGCGTGGCTCGCTGTTGCGTTCGATCCAGGGCGTGATCCATCGCGTCGACTACATCGGCGTCACGGGAGGCAATCTGCTCGTCCGTCTCTACGTCGTCCCGGCGCTGGCGCTGTTGCGCAACCAGGTCACGTCCCGGATCTTCCAGGATCTTACGGTCCCGGAGATCCTGAAGCTCGTCTTGGAGCAGGGGCTGAACGTCTACGAGCGGAAGCTCGAGCTGCGCCTCGGACAGGCCTATCCCAAGCGCGACTACTGCGTGCAGTACGGGGAGTCGCTCTACGACTTCGCGGCGCGACTGATGGAAGAAGAGGGCATCACCTACTTCTTCGAGCCCGACGCCGACGCCGGCAAGGAATTGCTGGTGCTCGTCGACCAGAATTCCGATCAGCCCAACGCCGGCTTCCCCGACTTGGTGGATCTCCTGATGGAGCCACAGGTCCCCATCATCCCCGAGAACACGTTCGCCACCGCGGACCGCGAATCGATCCGCCATTTCGAATGGTGTCGACCCGAGCAGGTCAATCGCGTCGTCGTGCGCGGTTGGAACTGGAAGATCCCCGCCGCCGAGCAGCCCCCGGAGGGGGAGGCCAGCGTCGACGACCCGCGGGGTCGCGTGCGGGAGCACTACGCCTTCTCCGACCGGCGTCGCATCGTCGACACCGGAGCCGGCGCCGACCCGGCCTACGACGGCGGGGACCTGGAGCCGTTCGGTCCCGCCGCGTCCCGCCGCCTCGAGCTCTTCTCCCGTCGGACCGAGATCGCGAGGGGCGAGTCCAACGTGACCGGCTTCTGCCCGGGACGAACCTTCGAGCTCGGCGACCACGGGCGGGACGACCTGGCCTTCCAGAAGTACTTGCTCACCCGCGTCACCCACCGCGGCGAAGCCCCCGACGTCGAGCGCGCCGATGCCGGAAGCCGGCAGGGTGAGCGCTACACCAACACCTTCGAGTGCATCCCCGCCACCACCCCGCATCGCCCCGCGCTCGTCACCGAGCGGCCTCGCATCTACGGCCCGCAGACCGCGACCGTGGTCGGGCCCCCGGGCGAGGAGATCCACACCGATCTACACGGCCGCATCCGGCTGTACTTCCACTGGGATCGCGAGGGTCGCCTCGACGACACCGCGTCGTGCTGGGTGCGCGTGGCCCAGGGGTGGTCCGGCCCCGGCTGGGGCACCCTCTTCATCCCCCGGGTCGGCATGGAGGTCGTCGTCGAGTTCCTCGACGGCAACCCCGACCGACCGCTGGTGACCGGCTGCGTCTACAACGGCAAGAACACGGGTCGGGGGGCGGGCAACGCAGGACCACAAGGTGTCCGGTATGGAGCGTACGT
>CAZYSW010000116.1:0-13572 GCA_964650105.1 uncultured Nannocystaceae bacterium | reverse complement strand
CGCGGCCGACCGCCCGCGCGAGTTCGCGCATCGGGACCCGTTGGACCCCTTCGGCGGGGAGCATCACCGCGACGGTCGGACATGGCGGGCGGACGATAGCCGAAATCACGCGCGGATGAAGCCTCGCACGACGCGCCCCTCCGGCGAGCCGGACCGGCGGCCCCCGCTATGCGCCCGACGCCAGGATCGGTACCCTGGACCGCGATCGCGGGCGCTTTCGTACTCCGGCGCCGTGGCGATCCCAGGACTGCGCATGGCGAACGAACGCATCGGAGAGCTCCTCGTCCGGGAGAGCATCATCTCCGCGGACCAGCTCCGCAGGGCCCAGGCCGATCAGAGATCCAGCGGCAAGCGTCTGGCCTACAGCCTCGCCAAGCTCGGGATCCTCGGCGAGAAGGAGCTGACCGAATTCCTGTCCAAGCAGTACGGTGTTCCTTCGATCAGCCTCTCGGAGTTCGAGATCGATCCCGAGGTCATCGACCTGATCCCCAAGGAGGTGGCGCAAAAGCACACCGTCCTGCCGGTACAGAGGGCGGGCTCGACGCTCATCGTGGCGATGAGCGACCCGAGCAACATCTACGCGATCGACGACCTGAAGTTCCTGACCGGGCTCAACATCGAGCCGGTGGTCACCACCGACGCCGCGATCGAAGACGCGATCGTCCGCTACTACGAAAAACCCGAGCAGCTCGAGTCCTACGACGAGGTCATCGGCGATCTCGATTTCGAGGACATCGACTTCGGCGACGACGGCGACGAGGACTTCAACGTCTTCGACAGCCAGCAGGAGGCGGAGCAGGCCCCGGTGGTCAAGCTTTGCAACCTGATCCTCCTCAACGCCATCAACAAGGGCGCGTCCGACATCCACATAGAGCCCTACGAGAAGAGCTATCGGGTGCGCTACCGGGTGGACGGCGTGCTGCGTCAGGAGATGACGCCGCCCCTCAAGCTCAAGAACGCCATCACCAGCCGCGTGAAGATCATGGCGCAGCTCGACATCGCGGAGCGCCGATTGCCGCAAGACGGCCGCATCAAGATGCGAATCGGCAAGAACCGCGAGATGGACTTCCGCGTCTCGTCGCTACCGACGCTGTTCGGCGAGAAGATCGTCATGCGCCTGCTCGACAAGGACAAGCTCGAGCTCGACATGACCAAGCTCGGCTTCGAACCCGAGCCCTTGCGGCAGTTCAAGGAGAGCATCCACCGCCCGTACGGCATGTGCCTGGTCACGGGGCCGACGGGTTCGGGTAAGACGACCACGCTGTACTCCGCGCTGTCCCGGCTCAACCAGACCACCGACAACATCTCCACCGCCGAGGACCCGGTGGAGTTCAACTTCCCGGGCATCAACCAGGTGCAGATCCAGGAGGACATCGGCCTGACCTTCGCCTCCGCGCTCCGCAGCTTCCTCCGCCAGGACCCCGACATCATCATGGTCGGCGAGATCCGCGACTTCGAGACGGCCGAGATCGCGGTCAAGGCGGCCCTCACCGGCCACCTGGTGCTGTCGACCTTGCACACCAACGATGCCCCGTCGACGATCAACCGCCTGCTCAACATGGGCGTCGAGCCGTTCCTCGTCACCGCATCGGTGAACATGATCGTCGCCCAGCGACTCGCGCGGAAGATCTGCAAGGAGTGCGTGGCGGAGGACGACAGCGTCACCGAGCAGGCGCTCATCGACGCCGGCATGACCCCGGCCCAGGCCAAGGAGTGCACTCCCCGCCGCGGCCGTGGCTGCAAGTCGTGCAGCAACATGGGGTATCGGGGTCGCGTGGCCCTCTACGAGGTCATGGTGCTGTCCGATGCCCTCAAGGACCTGGTCCTGCAGGGAGCCTCGACCGCCGAGCTCAAGGCCGAGGCGATCCGACTGGGGATGACCACCCTGCGCCGCAGCGGACTGAACAAGGTCGCCGAGGGGGTCACCTCGCTCGAAGAGGTCCTGCGGGTCACAGCCGCCGATTGAGCCCGAAATGTCCGGCCGAACCGTCGGGGGGCACGCCGACCTCCTCCCGCGGGTGTGTCGGTGTGTGCCAGAGATTCGCCTCCTGGCCCGCTCCTCCGGTAACCTAGGGCGGAAAGGCAATGGGGCTCACCCTACACGCGCTTCTGAAGGCCATGGTCGAGGCCAAGGGCACCGACCTCCACATCACCACCGGGAGCCCGCCGATGCTGCGGATCGACGGCGATCTGGTCCCGCTCAAGGTGCCGAAGCTGGGTCCGGTGGAGACCAAGAACCTGTGCTACTCGGTCCTGTCGGACAAGCAGAAGCAGCGGTTCGAGGAGAACCAAGAGCTGGACCTCTCGTTCGGGGTCAAGGGCCTGGCCCGATTCCGTGCGAACATCTTCGTCCAGCGAGGGGCGACGTGCGGCGCCTTTCGCCTCATCCCTTACGAGATCCCGCCGCTCGAGCACCTGGGTCTGCCACCGGTGGTCCGCACCCTGACCCGGCGCCCTCGCGGGCTGATCCTGGTCACTGGCCCCACCGGCTCGGGCAAGAGCACGACGCTGGCCGCGATGATCGACGTCGTGAACCACGAACGACGTGGTCACATCATGACCATCGAGGACCCGATCGAGTACCTGCACACCCACCAGGGCTGCATCGTGAACCAACGGGAGATCGGGGCGGACAGCAAGAGCTTCGCCAACGCACTCAAGTATGTGCTGCGGCAGGATCCCGACGTCGTCCTGGTCGGCGAGATGCGGGACAGCGAGACGATGGAGGCGGCGTTGACGCTCGCCGAGACCGGCCACCTGACGTTCGGGACCCTCCACACGAACTCGGCGGTCCAGTCGATCAACCGCGTCATCGACATGTTCCCCACCCATCGGCAGAACCAGGCGCGCTCGCAGCTCGCGTTCGTGCTGGAAGGCGTGCTCACGCAGGCTTTGTTGCCGAAGATCGGCGGCGGCCGAGCACTGGCCGTCGAAATCATGATCCCCAACGACGCCATCCGGGCCCTGATCCGCGACAACAAGCTGCACCAGATCTACTCGCAGATGCAGCTCGGGCAGGGCATCAACGAAATGCAGACCTTCAACCAGTCTCTGGCCGACCTCGTGCAACGAGGCGTGGTGACGATGGAGACGGCCCTGGCCCGCTCCAGCGATCCCGACGAGCTGCGTACCATGATCGAGCAAGGTAAGGGCCTGGCCCAGGTCAATCGGCGCATGCGGTAGCCGAAGGGAAAGGCGACGACGAAATGCCGACGTACATCTGGGAGGGAAAGACCAAGGCGGGTGAGCTGCGCAGCGGGACGTACACCGCCGCCAGCGAGGACGTCGTCGCCGAGCGACTCCGTCAGCAAGGCCTCACGATCACCAAGGTCAAGCGCAAGCCCGTCGAGATCAACCTCCCCAAGCTCGGCTCGGGCGTCAAGTTGCGGGACAAGGTCGTCTTCACGCGGACCTTCTCCACCATGATCGACGCCGGCTTGCCCATCGTGCAGTCGCTGGACATGTTGGCCAACCAGTCCGAGAACTATCACTTCCGCCGCGTTCTGGCCGGGGTGAAGGGCGAGGTGGAGTCCGGCAAGTCGCTGTCCGAGGCCATGGCGACGTATCCGCGCGTCTTCGACGAGCTGTTTCGCAACCTGATCGCAGCCGGCGAAGCGGGCGGCATTCTGGACATCATCTGTCGCCGCCTCGCGACCTACATGGAAAAGGCGGCAGCGTTGCGGCGACAGGTGCTGCGCGCCCTCGTCTATCCGTCCGTCATCCTGGTGGTCGGTGTCCTGGTGGTCATCGTCATGATGACCCGGGTCCTTCCGGTGTTCGAGAAGATGTTCAAGGACCTGGGTGCGGGCTCGCTGCCGGCGCCCACCCGCATGGTCCTCGCCATCAGCCACTTCGTCGCCGACCAGCTCTTGCTGGGGCTCGGAGTGCTGGCGATCGTCGGCGTGGCGACATGGTTTGCGCTGCGGACCCCCAAGGGCCGCTACTACTTCCATGCCATGCTGCTCAAGCTGCCCATCATCGGGCCGGTGCTGCGCAAGATCGCCGTGGCTAGGTTTACGCGGACGCTCGGCACGCTGCTGACGTCCGGTGTCCCGATCCTCGATGCCCTGGAGATCGTTGCCCGCACCTCGGGCAACGCCGTGGTCGAGAAGGCGATCCTCTATACGCGCGGCAAGATCGAGGAGGGCAAGGACATCGCGACACCGCTGCTCGAGACCGCCATTTTCCCCCCGATGGTGGTCCAGATGATCGGTGTCGGTGAGCAGACCGGCGCGATGGACGACATGCTCCAGAAGATCGCCGACTTCTACGAAGACGAGGTGGACGTCGCGGTGGCCGCCATGACGTCGCTGCTCGGACCACTGATGGTGGTCATGCTCGGCGGTGCGGTCGGTGGCATGCTCATCGCGATGTACATGCCGATCTTCGAGGTCGCGGGGAACATCAAGTAGGAGGGACCGACGCCGTCGTTGGTCACGCGCGCGCACAAGCTGGTGGGGTCGGACGGGACGATCCCGGCCGACGCGGTGCGCAAAGGCGAGCCCCCCACTCGATCGGACGGGGCCGACTCGGCACGCCGCAGCCGGATCCGCCGCATCAGCTACTTCATGCTGTTTCGGCTGGGCATCCTCGCGATGTTCACCATCATCGCCGGCTTTCTGTTCTACACCGGCGACGAGCGTTTCGAGCCCGGCTACGCCGCGTTCGTCTGGGGGGCGCTGATGGTCGGCTACGTCCTGACCATCGTCTACGCCCGCATCCTCCCCCGGGCACGCAATCTGGACCGGTTCGCGGCGATACAAACCGCCGGCGACATCGTGCTCACGGCCGCGGTCGTGGAGGTCAGCGGCGGCGTGGAGTCGGGGTTCGTGACGCTGTACCTGATCTCGGTCCTCGGTGCGGCGACCATGGGCGGGCCTCGTCAGACCTGGGCCGCCGCTACCACCTGCGGAAGCGTGTACCTCGTCCTCAGCACGCTCGAGTTCTTCGACGTCGTGCGCCCCTTCGGCCTCGACGGCAGGCCCCCCCTACCCCCACGGGAGCACTGGTTCATGGTCGGCCGCACGCTGGCCGGCCTGGTCGGCGTAAGCCTCTTGTCGTCGTATCTCAACGTGCAGCTCTCCACCTCGGTGAGCCAGGTGGGCGCGTTGCGGATGCTCAACGAGAACATCGTCCGCTCCCTCAACTCCGGGTTGCTGACCACCGACCTCGACGGCAACGTGCTGTACTTCAACCCAACCGCGCGGACGATCCTCGACCTCGACGACGATCTCATCGGACAGTCCGTCGATCAGGCGCTTCCAGGCATCGAGTTCGACCGGGCCACCGGAGGGCCCGAAGCGCGCCAGGACCTCCAGGTGAGGACGGCCACCGGCCGCGAGATCCACGTAGGCCTCAGCCGCGCGCCACTGATCGATGCGTCGGGGCAGGCGGTCGGCTACGTCATCAACTTCCAGGACGTGACTCGGTTGCACGAGCTGGCCCAGCAGGTCCGTCGCAACGAGCGCCTGGCGGCGCTGGGGGGGTTGGCGGCGTCGGTGGCCCACGAGATCCGCAACCCGCTGGCCGCGATCTCGGGGTCGGCCGAGCTGCTCGGCACGGCAGACCTCGGCGAGGAAGATCGGAAGCTGCTCGACATCATACGTAGGGAGTCGGGCCGCCTGGGCAACCTGGTGAGCGACCTTCTGGCGTTCACGCGACCTCGGCCACCCCAGATCACCACCATCGATCTGGGAACGGCGGTCCGGGAAGTCCGCGACGCGTTCGCTCACGATCCGGCCGCAGCGGAGCTCGACGTCCGCTGCGAGGCGGACCCGGAGGTCATGGTGCGGCTCGATCCCGCGCAGCTCAGCCAGGTGCTCTGGAATCTCCTGCGCAACGCCGCGGACGCCATCGATGGCGCGGGTCGCGGCGGCTCCATCGAGCTCGCCGTGAAGGCCGAAGGAGACCGAGCGCTGGTGACGGTCCGAGACTCGGGCAAGGGAATCGACCCCGAGCACCTCGAGTCGATCTTCGACCCCTTCTTCACGACCAAGGACTCCGGCACCGGGTTCGGCCTCGCCATCGTCCACCGCATCGTCGAGGACAACGGCGGCAGCATCAGCGCCGCATCCGAGCCGGGTCAAGGGGCCGTCTTCACCCTCTCGTTTCCACGGCTGGTGGGTGGCCCCGAGCCGTCCGACAGCGGAGTCCTGGAGCTCTGATCCTCAAGGATCGGGGAGGATGGGGGTGGGTCCGAGCTTGGGGACCATCGCCAGCTCGACGTCTGCGTGCTCCCGACCGGCGACGAAGACTTCGAGGCGATAGCGGCCGGCCTTCAGCGCCAGCTCGTGGGAGGTCCCGCCATCGAGCCAGGTCGGCATGTACCAGGTTCCGCCGCCGGGTTCCGTCCCGATGTTCTTCGCCACCCAGATGAGCTCACTGGGACTTTGCATCGTTCCGTCCTGGCACCGCCACACGAGCGCCGCGGCCTCCGGCGGCAGGTCCAGGTTGTATGCGCGCGCGTGGGAGACCTCGAAGGTCCGGATGGCGTAGACCCCTCGTCGCCCCGAGGAGTACGTGTCCTCTTCGGCACAGTCGAGGCGAAGCACCTGGCGCCATCCGCCGTCGGCGTCCTGGTGCAGCGGCTCGCCGTCGCACCACGTCCACCCCGGATACGACCACGGTGCTTCACCGTAGAAGCGTGTCTCGGCCTCGAACATGGAAATGCCGTACACGTCCCGAAACGCGTTCAGGGCATGACGGCGCCCGCGTGCGTCGTTGGACCTCGCGATCAGTCGACGTAGGCGATCGGCACCATACTCCTCGCCGAGCCAGCGCATGAAATGACCGGCCATGGTGTAGTCCTGCTCACCCGAGGCCAGAGCCAGGTTCTGCGTGGGGCGGCTGGTTCCGAACTGTGTCCGGCGTCCGCTGAGGGCCTCGGCGATTCCCTCGTTGAAGAACCGATCGGGCAAGCCGATCCGGCTGAGCACGGCATGAACCAGCTCGTGCTCGACGTAAAACCACGTCGCGAGGACGTGATCCTCTCGGCGCTTGTAGCAGGACATCGCGTTCTCGCTGCACAGCCCCTCGGGGAGCGTCTCGAATAGATACAGCGTGACGCGGTCGTCGCTGCTCGCGCCGAGCACCCGCTCGAGCATGGACACGTGATCGTCGAGGTAGCGGAGGTCGCCGGCGCAAAGCGGCTGCTCGTAATCGGTGCCGATCCGCAGCTTTTCGGTGCGGAACTCGATCTCGGGGAGCTCCTGGCACCCCACGACCATCGACAGCGCCGCCACCCACCACGCCGCCCTCCGCACCATCGTGTCAGTGTATTGGATTGCTGCGTTCACGAGCAACTGGCACGATCGGTGGTGATGCGGCGCCTGTCTCGCACGGTGCTGCTCGGGGTACACCTCGTTGCGTTCGGCTGTCACGAGGATCCCCCGGGGGCAGACCCGGTGATCGAAGGTGGTCGGTGCCACGCGTCGCGCGGTCGTTGCCAGTCGGAAACCGAGATCCTGAGCTGCATCGACCACGTATGGACCTTGACCACGTGCGACGAGGAGTGCGCGCAGTGGGGGCCTGCATACGTCGCCGCGGGGTGTCGCCTACAAGAGCTCGGCGACTACTGCATTTGCGAGCTGCAGGACGACAGCGCGTGTCCGGTGGCCGAGAGTCAATGCGTGGGCGTCGACGGCCTCCGATGGTGCAGCACCGAGCAGACCTGGGAGGAGATGACGTGTACCGACGTCTGTGCGTCGCAGGACCCGCCGCTACGCTCGATGGGTTGCTTCGTGTGGAACGGGCGGGACACCTGCATGTGCACCGCGGAAGGAACGCCGTGCGAGGGCTCCGAGCCTCCGACCTGCGCCGACGAAGGCGCCGTCGCGCGGTGCGAGGAAGGCGTGTGGACGTTCGAGGACTGCGTTCACGCCTGCGGACCCGACGCCGGCCGCTGTCGACCGGGGACTCCGACCGAGGAGGCGCAGTGCGCGTGTCGGTGATCCGTTCGACGGTGCCGACGTTCGTGCTCGGAACGATCGTCGTCGCGTCAGGCTGCGTGGAGCGTCGGGCCGAGCATCTGGCCGGTGAACCCTGCACCGACGAGCCTCCGACGTGCGGCGACTGGTCCTTCGTGTACGAGTGCCACGGCGGACGCTGGCGACCGGTCTCCTGCGCCGACCGCTGTTGGGCCATCGCGCCTGAGCTCGAGGCTTCGGGGTGCGAGATGCGGATCGATGGTCCGGACCTATGCACTTGCCGTTACACCGACAGCAATTCGCTCTGCAAAGAGGAGGACCTCCTTCGCTGCGTCTCCAGCCAGGCTCTCGCCGCGTGCCCTCCCGCTCGAGAGCGCTCGTGCGCCGAGATCTGCGCCGCCGACGAAACCCATCCCGTGTCCGCCGGCTGCGACTTCGATCCCGCTCTCCGAGGGGACCGGTGCTGGTGCACCACCGAGGGGGCCGCGTGCACCGAACCGCAGTGGAACCAGTGCTTCGGTGAGGACGTCCTGGTTCGGTGCCTCGAAGGTACCTGGACGTTGACGCCGTGCGACGACCTCTGCGGGGCCCGAGGCGTCCCGTGTCGCTTCGACGCGACGAAGAACGAGGCGTACTGCGCCTGCGAGGTCGCGAGCCGAGCCGCGCCGAGTGGAAGCTCGACCGACGACCCGGCCGGCTCCGAAGGTCGCTAGAAGGTGATGGCCGGGCCCAGGCTCAGGTCGAACAGCGCGCTGCTCGTGGCGGGGAACCACACGCCGATGTCGAGCTCGGCGAAGAGCGCGAAGTGCTTGTGGAGCTGGTAGTTGAAACCGACCAGCGCCCCCACGAACCCGGGTCCGATGACGACGGTGTCGATGCGCTCGTCCGACGACGAGGAGTTGAGCGCGACGGTGCTGGCCAGGTCGCGATGCTGCTGCCCTGCGGCCGTCGCGGCACATCCGAGGTTGTAGGGCCACACGGGCTGACAGGTGCTCGGGACGATGTTGCCGTTGACGTCGCGCGGCCCGCTCGCCCCGACCTCCACCGTGTCGGGGACGCTGTTCCCGTTGCGATCGTTCGAAAAACCCATGGGGACGCGGAGACGTGCGTTGCCGTAGCCCGCAAAACCGCCCGCGAAGATTCGGAACTTCTTGCTGTCCTTGCCGAGGAAGTACTTGAACTTGGCGCCGATCGCCCAGGAAAATGGGGGCTTGCGTTGCGTGCCGGCCGGGTCGAACGAGAGCACGTCCTCGTTGAAGGATTGGGTGACGTCCTTGCTGGGGTCGTCGGCGAAGACCTTGGAGCCCGTCACGACCTGCAAACGCCCGAACAGCGAAACGACGATCGCTCGATGCACGCGGACGCCGACCTCGGGGGCGATGTGGAAGGCCGCGAGCGCCATCCCGGTGCTCACCGGATGGCGCCGACCGCAATACGCGGGGTCGTAGGCGGCGACCAGATCGGTCGCGTTGTCACCGGGGAGGACCCCCGGGACGGTCTGGAGCATCGTGAGGTGCCCCGCGAACTCCGTCGAATCTTTTGCCAGTGCATCGGGCGAATGCCAGCGTTCGATGGCGCACGCCCGCTCCCGGATGCCATACGGGCTGGTGGCGGGGAAGTACTGCTGGTAGGTCTGCTCGGCCGTGCCCCGGGCGATGCCGAGACCGGTCCCGATGCCGAGATTGATGAAGACCCTCGGAAGGCCGCTGACCGGCTCCTTCTTCTTGGGCTCGTCTTCCTTCTTGGTGTCGCCGGTCCCCTCGGTCCCGTCGTCGCCACCCACGTCCGCACCGGCGCCCGCGGCGAACTCGAGGATCATGGGGGCGGTACGATCGCCTCGGTTGGCGATCGCCTGCTGGTTCTCGTCGAACGCGTAGATGAAGTACTCGATGTCGGCATTGCCGTGCTCGGCGGCCGAGACGGTCGCCGTTGCGAAGTTGCCGAACAGATCCATGAAGGTGGAGGCGTACTCCCCCTCCTCGCCCACCTTGCGCCAGTAGAGGACGACCGTCGCTCCGTCGGGGAGCGGGTTGTTCATCAAAGCGCCGAACTCGACGTCCTCCCCCGCCACCGCCTGAGGCGGGCTGTGGACCACGGGGTCGTTCGAGGGCCGCTGCACCTTGGCGCGCGCCTCGGAAAGGAGCTGCTGGAGCTCGTCGGATCGCAGCTCGATCGGAAGCTGCACGTTGTAGTCCGTGCGCACCGCATTCTCCAACGCGGTCAGCGTTTGTGCGCGGTCGCCGGTCGTCGAGAACAGGATGCCGCCGCGCATCACGTGCAGCGGCGCCAACGAGGGATCGCCGGAGAGCCCGGCCGACTGCGCGTGCGCGATCGCGGCGTCGAGAGTGCCGAGCGCCCCCTCGAGATCGAGATCGTTGAGCTGCTGTGCGGCGTCGATGTACGCGGACTTGATGTCGTCACGCGGGCTCGCGATCCCGGCGAGCGCGGGCGCGCTCCACCCCAGGAAGGCCACCAGTCCCAAGGCGAGCCCGAGCCGGGGACCGACCCGCGAGCCCGCGAAGCTGCGGCGTTTCGCCATCGTCATACGAACCCTCGGAAACCGATTCCTGATCACGGAGTCTTCTTGCAGTCCGCGTTGGAGACGTTGAATTCCACGCGCCGGTTACGCGCGCGCCCATCCGCCGTCCGGTTGCTGTCGATCGGCCGCTCCTCGCCGAAACCGACCGCCTGCAGACGGTTGGCCTTCACGCCCTTGCCGACGAGGTAGTTGCGAACTGCATCGGCGCGCTTCTGCGACAGGTTCTTGTTGTACTTGTCGGAACCCTTGCTGTCGGTGTGGCCCTCGACGCGGAAGTGCAGCTCCTCGGGCACCTCGTTGATGACCGAGGCCACGTCGTCGAGCAACTCGAAGCTGCGCGGGTCGATGTCCCACTTGTTGAACTTGAAGAAGACCTTCTCGTTGATCTTGACCGAGCAGCCGTCGAACTCCGCCTTGCGGTCGGGACAGCCGTCATCGTCCCGATCTCCGTCGTAGTCCTCGGGCTGATCGGGGCACTCGTCCTTGCCCTTGCACTGATCGGCGTACTTGGCCTCCTGGCCCGTCGCCACGACCCACGGATCGCAGATCTTGTCCTTGTCGTTGTCGGGGTCGGGACAACCGTCGCTGTCCTCGAAGTTGTCGACGTCCTCCGGGTCGTTGGGGCACTGGTCGGCTTCGTCGAGGATGCCGTCGTTGTCGTTGTCGGGATCGGGGCAGCCGTCCTCGTCCTCGAACCCGTCCTTGTCCTCGGGTTCGTTGCGACAATCGCGATCGCCCTTCTTGTCGTGATTGATCCACTGGCCGTCCCGGAATTCGGCCGCGTCGAGGATCCCGTCCCCGTCGTTGTCCCTGTCGGGGCAGCCGTCGTCGTCCTCGAAGCTGTCGAAATCCTCGGGCTCGTCGGGGCAAGCGTCGACCTCGTCGTCGTACCCGTCGCCGTCGCGATCCCCGACCCGGGCCACCGCCTTGCCGCGGCACCGCTCGGGATCGGTGAGTTGCTCGGCACGGTCGGTGTAGTAGGCGGCATCCTCGGCGTGCTGCTTGCCGCGGTAGTACTCGCCCATCGCAAGCGCATCCTGGGCGAACTTGATGTTCGCCTCGGCCAGGGCCGTCTCCTTGGGCGCGCAGTTGATGGACTTCGAACCGTCTCGGATGGCGCGCTGCAGCTTGGTCTGGGTGCCTTCGACCTCGCCGAGCAGCTTCTGCCCGATGCAGGCCTGAGCGACCAGACCGAACGCGACGATCGGGATGATGGTCCGCATGCCGCGCATCAGTTGCCTCCCCCGACCGAGCCGGATACGCCGACCTTGCCCTTGGCCCGTCCTCCACTCGCCGACGAGGACGTCGACTCGGGCGCGGGGGCCTCGTCTTCCAACGTCTCGCGCGTCTTGCCCGACTCGCGACGATCCGCCTTGTTCTTGGCTTCCTCGGCGAGCTGCTTGGCTCGAACGCCGTAGTCGAACGAGCGCTCGTACTCGCTGTAAGCCATCAACACCTTGGCCTGCTCCAGGTATGCGACCGCTCCCCAGTACTCGTACGGCGCGTACTGTTCGGCGCCGGCTGCTTCGGCGTCGGCCACCGCCTTCGTCGCATCCTTGGCGACCTTCTTCAGGTAGCCGAAGGGTCCACAGCCCGCGCTCAACGCGGCTGCGGCCACGGCGAGAGCCAAGACCTGCAGGCGAGGGGTGCGATGGGACACCGAGTGCTCCGTATCGTCTGGGTGAGGATGCCGGGAAACGTCGCGCCAGCGATGGGGCCTACCCCCCGAGCATCTTTGCGGAATTGCGCCGCGACGATAGCAGGGGCGCGCGCAGAGGGTCAATAATGCCCGCACCGCACGTGGGGCTCGGTTTCGCCGAAATCCCGGGGCCGGGGGCGCGGTGCCGCGCTCGGGATGCGCGGTCCTGATACCCTCAACGACCGTGGGTCACGCGGCCCCGAGACACACGATCAGGAGGCTCGCCCTGGCGGCGGCAGTCGGGCCGTGGCTGGCCGGGGGCTGCACGCGCGTGTCCGACGAGCAGCGCTTTCCTCCCAACGCCGCTCCGCTGCAGATCGTCACCACCGTCCCGCGTCAGGGTGACACGGGGGTTCCCCCCGACGTGGTCATCGACCTGTGTTTTTCGGGGCGGATCGATCCGCGAAGCGTGTCCGACCTGGACGCCCGTATAACCTCGGGCCGCGAGGTCGTGGACGTCAAGACGTTCGTCCAGCTCGCGCCGTGGCGCGGACCGGGGGGATCGGCGATCTCCCCGGGGGAGGAGCCTTGGTGCTCCGATAGCGTACTTTCGATTACCCCGGCCGCCCCGTTGGCCCGCGACGTCGTCTGGCGCGTGTCGGTCAGGCCCACGGCCCGCGGGTGGGCGGGAGAGATCCTCGACACCGACACCGAGGGCTGGACCACCCCCGAGGAAGGTTCGCCGCGGTTCATCCTCGAGTTCGAGGTCGCCGGTGACGCGCCGACGGAGCCCACGCTCCCCGCCCCCACCTTGAAGGACCTCTTCGCCGCCGGCGAGATCTTCGACCCCGCGCGCACGACCTGCAGCTGTCATCGAGACCCCGAAGACCTGGCACACGCGCGCCTCGATCTGACCTCGCCGCAAGCCGCCTACGCGGGCCTGGTGCTCGACGGCAAGGCGCGCGAGACGGGATTTCCGATGGTCTCGCAACAGCGTCCGTCCGACAGCTTCCTGTTCCAGAAGCTGCTGCGCGACCACGACGGCGCCCCCATGCAGGGCATCCTCGGCGACCCGATGCCCCCCGACGCGCCGCTGCCCTACCCGGACTTGCTGGCCATCGCCCATTGGATCGAGGCCGGTGCGCTGCCGTAGCCCGTCTCGCTCGGCGATGGCGCTTCAGTCGCCGTCCAGCCCGAGCTGTTCGCGCTCCATCCCCCGAATGGCCCTCAGCATCGACTCGAGTCGTTGCTTGCGCTCGAGCGCGCGCGCGTGCACGCGCTTGAAGTTCTCGTCCTCGTAGCCCCGGGCCGCCGCCTGCTCGTAGAGCGCGAGCGCCTTTTCGATCTCCTTGAGGCACCACGCGACCTGGTCGCCGGAGATCGTGTGCGCCTGCACCTGGTCGCTGAACTGCAGCTTGCAGGCGTTGCGCTCGGCCTCGCCTTCGATTTCGAGCCCCTTGACGAAGATC
>CAZYSW010000115.1:9025-13785 GCA_964650105.1 uncultured Nannocystaceae bacterium | reverse complement strand
ATCAAGCGCAATCGCCTGGCGATGTACGCGCTGATGCGCACCATCCGCCTGTCCAAGAAGCTCACCGAGCGCATGGTCAATCGCCTCAAGAACATGATTGACCGCCTCGACCACGCCGAGCGCGACATCCGCCGCTACGAGCGAGAGGCCGGCGTCGACTTCAACGAGCTGCGCAACATCTGCCGCGAGCTCACCGAGCGACCCAAGCACGCCGACGAGATCCTCGCCGGGCGACGCTTCGCCGCACAGCGCGGCTTCGACCTCTACAACGGCATCCGCAACAGCCGCGCACTCATCGCCGTCGTCGAGAAGGAGTCGCGCATCTCCGCCGATGCCCTGCGCATCACCTTCCAGAAGGTCGCCGTCGGCATGCGAGAGGCCGAGCGCGCCAAGAGCGAGCTCATCGAGGCCAACCTGCGCCTCGTCGTCTCCATCGCCAAGAAGTACACCAACCGCGGACTCCAGTTCCTCGACCTCATCCAGGAAGGCAACATCGGGCTGATGAAGGCCGTCGACAAGTTCGAGTACAAGCGCGGCTACAAGTTCTCGACCTATGCCACGTGGTGGATCCGGCAGGCCATCACCCGCGCCATCGCCGATCAGGCGCGCACCATCCGAATTCCGGTGCACATGATCGAGACGATCAACAAGCTCATCCGCACCAGCCGTTCCCTGGTGCAAGAGCTGGGCCGCGAGCCGACCCCCGAGGAAATCGCCGAGAAGATGGAGCTGCCGCTCGACAAGGTCCGCAAGGTCCTCAAGATCGCCAAGGAGCCCATCTCGCTCGAGACACCCATCGGCGAGGAGGAAGACTCGCATCTGGGCGATTTCATCGAGGACAAGAACATGACCTCGCCGTCGGACGCGGTCATCAACCTCAACCTCGCCGATCAGACACGCCGCGTGCTGGCCACCTTGACCCCGCGCGAGGAGAAGGTCCTCCGCATGCGCTTCGGCATCGGCGAGGCCTCGGACCACACCCTCGAAGAAGTTGGCCAGGACTTCTCGGTGACCCGCGAGCGCATCCGGCAGATCGAGGCCAAGGCCCTCCGCAAGCTCCGGCACCCCAGCCGCAGCAAGCGACTCAAGGCCTTCGTCGAGAGCTGACACTCTCGCTGGCCTCCGGCCTGCGCCCCGCAGCCGGGCGTTCTTTTCGGATCTCGACGGGTCCGCACTACCTCGCGTCGAGCCGGTATCATCGTCGCGGGGGTGAAGCATGCCTCGTTTCCGTCGACCCCGACTCCTGCCGCTGGTGCTCTCGTTCGCCTGCCGTGGCAGCGGAAGCGGCGACGAGCCCTCGGCGACCGATCCCGGCGAGGACACGGGCACGGCCGAAGGACCCGGCACACAATCGGCCACCGGGTCCGATGCCACGGCCACCGGGGGTACCGATTCGGTGGACGAGGATTCTTCGGGTGACCCGACCACCGACACCGGCGGTCCCGGCCCCTGCGGTGCCATCGAGACCTTCGAGGACGGCAAGACGCCCACCCGGGAGATCCACGTGGCCCCCCATGGCCGCGACACCGCCGAGTGCGGCGACGAGGGCTCTCCGTGCGCGACCATCGAGCACGCGGCGGGCCTCGCCTCGCCGGGCATGGCCGTCCGGATCCACGCCGGCACCTACGCGGCCGACAACTACATCGCGAACCTGGCCGGGACGAGCGACGCACCCATCTGGATCGGAGGCGCCCCGGGCGAGGACCGACCCGTCATCGAGGGCGGCGGCGAGGGGCTTCACTTCAGCACCGTCCGCTGGCTCGTCGTCCACGACCTCGAGGTCCGCAACGCTTCGGGCAACGGGATCAACACCGACGACGGAGAGGCCTACGACGACCCGGACGCGACGCGCTACGTCGTCTTCCGCAATCTGTTCATTCACGACATCGGGGCCGGCGGCAATCAGGACTGCCTCAAGCTCTCGGGCGTCGACGACTACTGGGTGCTCGACAGCGAGTTCGCCCGGTGTGGAGGCGGGGGCTCCGGCAGCGCGATCGATCACGTGGGCTGCCACCACGGCCTCGTCGCACGGAACCTGTTTCGCGACCTCCAAGACGCGGGCAACGCCGTCCAGTGCAAGGGCGGCAGCGAAGACATCGAGATCCGCGCCAACGTCATGGTCGATCCGGGCCAGCGCGGCGTGAACATGGGTGGATCCACGGGGTTCGAGTTCTTCCGGCCGCCCTTGTCCGAAACCGAGCCCAACGCCGAGGCCCGCGACATCCGGGTGATCGCGAACTACATCCGCGGAGGCACGGCTCCTTTGGCCTTCGTCGGCTGCGACGGTTGCCTGGCGGCCAACAACACCATCGTCGATCCCGAGAACTGGATCCTGCGGATCCTGCAGGAGACGATGACCGATCCGCCCTACACCTTCGTCCCCGCGCGGAACGGTCGGCTCGTGAACAACCTGGTCTACTTCTCGCGCGCGGGGATCTCGACCTGGGTCAACATCGGCGGTGACACCGACCCGGAGACCTTCGCGTTCACGGCCAACCTCTGGTACGCGCACGACGATCCGGGGCAGTCCGATCCCGCCAGCGCCCTCCCGGTGCCGGAGACCGGGGGGCTCTACGGGCAGGATCCCCTGCTCGTCGACCCCTCCAGTTCCGCCGAGATCGACCCCGGCAGCCCGGCGGTCGGCGCCGGCACGCCGCTGGGCGAGTTGGAGGCCGACGCCTTCGACCACTGCTGGGCCGATCCGCCGTCCATCGGAGCTCACGAGGGCGCACCGTAGCGGCCGCACTGGACCGGGTCAGGGCGCCGGCGTACGCCGGGCCGTGGCGGCCTTTTGTCGGGCGGCGGCATGCTCCTCGACCGCCTGCCACACCCGCAGGACGTTGCCCGAACAGATCTTCTCGATGTCCGCGCGCGTGTATCCGCGCTCGAGCAGGACCCGAATCAGGTTCGGGTACGCCGACACGTCCTCGAGCCCCTCGGGCAACGAGTCGCCGACCCCATCGAAATCGGAGCCGAACCCCACGTAGTCGACACCCACCAGCTCGATGACGTGCTCGATGTGGTCCGCCACCTTCTCGACGGTGGCGCGGGGCAAGGGGTGCTCGGCCACGTACGCCTCGATGAGCCGCCCCGCCTCGTGCTCGTCGCGGCTCAGTCCGTTCTCGTTCAGGAGATCCTCGATCTCCCGACGGCGTCGCTCGCTGGCCTTGCGGATCTCGGCGTCGAGGAACCCGGATCCGAAGTTGATCTGGATGACCCCCCCTTTGGCGGCCAGCGCCCGGATCATCTCGTCGGACATGTTCCGCTCGAAACCTGGCGTGAAGTGCCTGCACGACGAGTGCGAGGCGATGACCGGCACCTCGCTCACCTCCAGCACATCCCAGAACGCCTCGTCCGACAGATGAGAGACGTCGACCATGATGCCGAGGCGGTTCATCTCGGCGACGACTTTCCGCCCGAAGGGGCTCAGGCCACCGTGGGTGCGCCTGGTGTCGTACGACGAGTCGCTGATGTGGTTGTCCTCGCTGTGGGCGAGCGTGATGTACCGGATCCCACGCCGGTGAAAGTGGGCGAGGTTCTCCAGCTTCCCCTCGATCGGGGAGCCATTCTCCATCCCCAGCGGCAGTGAGATCTTCCCGGCCGCGAAGTTCTTGCGCACGTCCGCGGGCGACCGCGCCAGCGCGAACTTCTCGGGGTGGGCTTCGGCGATGGCCTCGACCATGTCGATGAGCTCGTCGGCCATCTTCTTGGCCCCCTTCTTCTCGTACGCGGCAGAAACGTAGATCGACATGAAGGGGGCATCGAGGCCCCCCGCCCGTGCGCGCGGCCAATCGAAGTCCCCCGTGGGCGTCGACACCGAGACGTCCTCGGTGATCGTCCCGTCGGCACCTTGGCCCTTGTGCAGCCTCCAGGGCAGATCGACGTGCCCGTCGACGATGATCGTCTCGTGGGCGATGAGATCCGCCAGCGCCGCGGGTTCGGGGGAGACCTCGCCACCTGCGACCGCAGATCCGTCCACCGCCGGCCGCTTTTCCCTCGCGAGCGCGTCCCCCGAACCTGCGGACGCCTCGTCGACCATGGCCGGCGCCCCCGCACGGGACGCCTCGCTCCGGGTCTCGCACCCGATCGTCAGTACGACCCCGAAGAGACCCGCGCAGACGACCCGAAGCACCGCGCGCCACTTTACAACACGTCGACGCCTTGCGCACGACGCGTGGGCCCATCGCCCGATTCCATGACCCGCGAACCGACCCGCGAAAGGCGAGCACGGAGCTCGGCGGCCTGCGTGGACCGCCAGGTCGTCGACCACGTCGTTCTGGTCGACGGGAGATCGGTCGCGGATGTACGGCGCGACGAAAAATGGGTCGAGCGCCACGTCCGGATGCTCTAGGGGTCCGCATCGGGATCTCGTCGTGGGCGACGAGCAGATCGACGTCTTCGTCGTGCGAGCCTCGGGGCGCTAGTTGGACAGCGAGAAGAACTCCTTGATCCGGCTCAGGAGGAGGTTGCGCTCCTCGAGATGCCGCTGCTCCGCGATCGGGGCCCGGTTCTTCGAGCTGGCGCTGTCGAGCTGGCTCTGTCGCTCGGCGAGCACCTCGCTGATGCGCTCGGCGAGCTGCGGCGCGGTCTCCAGGATCTGCTCGAACGCGCCCTTGTCTACCACCAGAAGCTGCGTCTGCGTCAACGCCCGTACGCTCGCCGTGCGCGGCTCGCCGGTCATCACCGACATCTCTCCGAAGAAGGATCCCGGATCGAGCCTGGCCACCTGAACCTCCTGGCCGTCGTGACGCAAGAAGACG
>CAZYSW010000115.1:0-9015 GCA_964650105.1 uncultured Nannocystaceae bacterium | reverse complement strand
CCTGGAGCACGATGAACAGCTCCTGCCCTCGATCGCCCTCGCGAATGACGAGCTCTCCGGGCGCGTAGGGCCGCTCGTGCGCATAGCTGGCCAGTCGCTCGAGTTGCGCGTCCTCCAGCGCCCGCAGCATGTCGACCCGCCGCAGCGCCGCGATGCGACGCGCCAACGCCTCCGCGCGGCTGCGCTGTCGCGAGGCCTCGTCGTTTCTGCGGATCTCCATCTCGTGGATCTGAACCGCCATCTCGATGCCCGCACGTCGAAGCGCGTACCAGATTCGCTCGCGCGCCAACGCATCGGTCGTCTCTCGGGCGGCGAAATCGTCGGTATAGAAGCGAATCCAGTAGCGAACGCCGCGCTCGGTGAAATCGGCCGTGAGCACCGAGGGCGCCGGATCGGCGAGCACTCCTGCGGTGTCCACCAGAGCGCCCAGGATGGTCGACTGCACCCGGTGCGGGGGCTCCTTGAAGGGCACCACCACATACAACGACCGGCGGCTGATCGGCGTGGGCTTGGTGAAGTTCCGGATCGGCGTCCGCGCCAGCGGCCCGTTGGGGATGATCACCTCGACGTCGTCCAGCGTGATCACCTTGGTCGCGCGCCAGTTGATCTCGATCACCCGTCCCACGGCCGTAGGGTCGTCGCCGTACTGGATCCAGTCCCCCACCGCGAACGGGTTCTGGGCCTGGATCGACAGGCCGGCGAACAGGTTGCCCAGCGTGTCCTGCAAAGACAGACCGATGACCGCGGTCAGCAGCGCCGACGTGGTCAACAGCGCGTCGAGCTGGGCCCCCGCCTGCCGCAGCGTCACCAGGACCGCCGCGGAGTAGACCAGTCCCTCGCAGATGTCCCGAAAGATCTTGGGGATCGGCCGAGACAGCCGTCGGACCAACACCGAGTCGACCAGGATCAGAAAGCCCGCGCGACCGATCGAGATCAGCAGCAGCAACACGGCCGCCACCCGAAAGGTCTTCCACGCGCCGCCGTCCGGCGCGCTGAAGGCCGTCAGCAGCACGAAGAACAGGTGCGCCACCAGAAATCCGATCGGAGCGCGCAACTTGCCGTGGTCGCTCCGTGGCAGCAGCAGGCGCATCACACCGATGAGGACGACCGCCACCAGAACGCCCACCCCCGAGAACGAAAGCGCCTCCCCCGAGGTCAGCGCATCGAACACGTCACCGAGGTCCCGCACGTCCCTTCAGCATAAGGCGGGGCCGCACGGACCGCGAGGCCACCGCGGCCGCCTACATCGGCTTGACGTAAGCCAGGTAAGCGCCCACCCCTCCCAGGAGGGGAAGCAGCACGTACCACCGCCGCGCCAGGTCCGGACGCCGCCGCGCCAGGGCCACTGCGGCGCCGACGACGAGCCACAGGGCCAGCTTG
This sequence comes from uncultured Nannocystaceae bacterium, assembly GCA_964650105.1. GTDB lineage: Bacteria > Myxococcota_A > Polyangia > Nannocystales > Nannocystaceae > CAZYSW01. The sequence goes on along the minus strand of CAZYSW010000115.1, from coordinate 7,635 downwards.
CCGTAGATCCAGGCCGGCCACGCGCCGCCCATGATCCCGATCTTCGCCATCAGCCCGAACCCGGCGACGAAGATGACGAGCATGGCGACGCCGTGGATCGCCACGATGGGACGACGCACCCGCGCGCGCGTGTCCTCGTCGACGCCCTCCGCTCCCAGCACGGCGAGCGCACCGTAGGCGAAGAACACGTACATCACGGCCAACAGATGGAGGACCTTGTAGAACGCAGGAGTCACGGTCTTGCCGCCCGCAGAGTAGCATCCCGCGCCCGCGGACGTTCACGGGTGGTGCGCGGCCGCCCCGAAACGGCGCCCCAGCACCGCACACAGCTCCTCCAGCGCCCGCTGGTCGGCCTCGGTAAAGGCACTGGGGGTGTCGGAGTCCACATCGAGCACCGCGAACACCCGGCCGTTCGGATCCACGATCGGCACGACGATCTCCGACCGCGTCGTCGTCGAGCACGCGATGTGATCGGCGAACGCGTTCACGTCGTCGACGCGCTGGGTCCGGCGAGTCCTCGCCGCAGCTCCGCACACGCCCCGCTCGAACGGGATCCGCAGACAGCCGTGCCCTCCCTGGTAGGGACCCACCGCCAGCATCCCGGGTGCGACCACCCGGTAGAAGCCCGTCCAGTCATAGTACGCGAACGCATGGTGGAGCTCGCAGGCGACCGTGCTCATCGCGACCACCCAGTCGTCTTCTCCGTCGAGGAGCGCGTCCACGCGGCGGAGCACGTCGGCGTAGTGCCGACTGCGCGCTTCGTCGTCGGCCGAGAGGCTCAAGGCCTCGTGCATGCCCGCAGCGTCGTGCATGCCCGGAGGATATCAGGGCGCGACCGACCTCGCGTCCGGACCCGGACGGCATGCCGCAACCTCGCGTCGCCGCCTGCCTTCGGATGCGGGCCCGCTGCTCGCGCCGCGAAGCCTCGGCTCGATCCGCTATCATCGCCGGCGGAGATCGATGGCGTCCCTCGAGATCGATCCGCGGGGCCTGCTGCTGGCGCTCTGCGTCGCGCAAGGCCTCGTCGCCTGCGCGCCGCGTCCCGATCCGGGGGTCTCCCCTTCCGCCCCCGTGCAGCCAGAGGCCCCCGCCGCCATGGATCCCGATGACGGTGGCCTGCGCCTGGTCGTCCTCATCGTCGTCGATCAGCTACCGAGCTGGTCGTTCGAAGCCAGCGAGTCGCTCGTCGAGAGCGGCATACGACGGCTGCTCGACGAAGGCACCTACTACACCCGCGCGGAGTTCCCCTACGCGGTCACCTTCACCGCCCCCGGTCACGCGGCGATCGGCAGCGGGGCCCCTCCCGCGGTCACCGGGATCATGGCCAACCGCTGGTTCGATGCCGAGCTCGGGCGCATTCGGGATGCGGTGGAGGATCCCGACCGGCCCGTCTTCGCCATGGACCCCGAAGATCCCGAGCGCAAGCTCGAGTCGGGCATCTCCAGCTCCGCGCTCTTGGTGGACGGCGTCGCCGATGCGCACCGCGAGCGGACGGGCGGGCGCGGCCGCTCGGTCGCGGTCGGGATCAAGGATCGCGCGGCCGTCCTCATGCTCGGACGGCAGCCCGACCTGGCCGTCTGGTACGACGACGAGGCGGTGGCCATGACCACCAGCACCGCGTACGCCGACGTACCGCCGCGTTGGCTGTTCGATCTCGGCCGCGAGCACCCGGTTCGTGATCGCCTCACCGCGGTCTGGACGCCGCTCGACCCTGCCCTCCTCCAGACGCTCAGCGGAGGCCTCGACGCCTCCGACGGCGAGGGATCGGCGTGGGGCCTCGGCAACGCCTTCCCCCACGGGCTCGACCCCGAGCAGGGCGCGGCCAAAGCCATCCGACTGACCCCCTTCGGCAACGAGATGGTCATCGAGACCGCCCTGGCCGCAATCGAGGGCGAGCAGCTCGGCGCCGACGACATCCCCGATCTCCTCGGTCTGACCTTCTCCTCGCACGACTACGCCGGTCACGTCTGGGGGCAGGAGTCGTGGGAGCGACTCGACATGTTCTTGCGTCTGGACCGCGATCTCGGGACCTTCTTCGAGGCGCTCGACCGCCGCATCGGCGAAGATCGATGGGCCGTCGTCTTCACCAGTGACCACGGGGTCACCCCCATGGTCGAGCGCAGCGCCGCGCGGGGCAACCTCGCCCGACGCGTGACCTACGAGGAGCTCTCGCGCGCCGCCGATCGGGCCATCGATCGCGTCCTCGGTGCGGGCGACTGGGTCGCGAGCATCGAGGCCTCCACCGTCTACCTTTCCCCGGCCCTGCTGTCCCAGCCCGAGACGAAGCGGGATCGCGCGCTGGATGCCGTCGTGGCCGCGCTGCGCACGGTCCGGGGGATCGCCTACGCGGGCCGGACCGATGCCCTGCTCGGCGACTGCGACCGACGCGAGGGTCTCGAGGCCCTGGCCTGTCGCGCGCTACATGCCGAGCGATCGGGCCAGATCTACTTCGCGGCCGCGCCCTATTGCCTGGTCACCGATCACTACGGCATGACCGGGACCAGCCACGGATCGCCCAACCCGGAAGACCGGGTGGTCCCGATCATCGTGCTCGGCCCCGGTCGCGAGCACGCGCGCATCGACGAATCCGTCTCGATGCTCCGCGTCGCCCCCACCGTCGCCCGCCTCTTGGGCACGCCGCCACCTCCCAGTGCCACCGAGCCGCCCCTATGACGTCGGCCAGTCGTCGGCGCCGACGCGCTCGACGACCGCCGCGGCTTCTCCGAGGCTCAGGCCGGCCCGAACCGTTTGGATCCCGTGTAGTTGAACATCCAGTGGACGCCGAATTTGTCCTTGCACATCCCGAAGCGCTCGGCCCAGTCGGTCTCCTGGAGCGGCATGGTGACCTCGCCACCTGCCGAGAGCTTCTGGAACAGCGTGTCGGTCTCCTCGATGGACGAGGTCTCGAGCGCGATCGAAAAGTTGTTGCCGACCACGAGCGGAGGCCCGAATCCCTCCACCGCGTCACTGCCCATCAACGTCGCGCCGTCGACGAGCGGCAGAGCCACATTGGCCACCTTGTCGCGAACGTGCTCGGGTGGGTTCATCCCCGGCAAGTCCCCGTAACGCGCCACCGCGAGCTCGCCGCCGAAGATCGACTGGTAGTATTCGAAGGCCTCGAGGGTGTTGCCGGCGAAGTTGAGGTAGGGGCTGACGGACTTCATCGCAGAGGATCCTTTCCGCGGCGCAAAGGATAGCCGCACGAGGCCGAACCTTGCCAGCACGCGTCGGCTCACGGCGGTCGCGACCGCCCCGGTCACCGAGACGGCGCCTGCTCGCCGAGATCGGGCCGCCGGCCCGACGACGACGCTTGCCGCCCCACCCCGCGCCGAGCTCCCACGACACCGCGACGCGATCGCGCCGTGGTGGATGACACCCGACCGGCCGACGGCCGTTGCGATCGCGGCATCGGCACGCACCGCAGACATGCTCGCGAACGCTGGCGGTGCCGCGCGGGCGTCTCGACCTGTCAAGGGCCGTGGCTGTGGCGGCCCCCGGACCGTGCATCGGCACGTGGTAGCCTCCCGCCGCCATGCCGGACGTTCGAACCGCGTTCATCACGGGAGCTTCCAGCGGAATCGGGGCCGCCCTCGCCAAGCTGCTCGCGTCGGAGGGTGTGGAAGTCGCGCTCGCGGCCCGGCGCATCGAAGCGCTGGAGGCCGTGGCCGCCGAGATCGAGTCCGAAGGCGGTCGCGCCCGGGTCTGTCCCGTCGACGTCGGCGACCCTGCGGCGGTCCGGGCGGTGATCCGCGACGCCGACGAGGCCATGGGCGGGCTCGACCTGGTCGTCGCCAACGCGGGGCTGGGCAAGACCCGCTGGAGCGGCAAGCTGACCTGGGCCGACTGCGCGCCGATGCTGCAGGTCAACGTCATCGGAGCCACCGCGACGCTCATCGCGATCCTCGATCGCATGGTCGAGCGCAAGCACGGGCACCTGGTGGGCATCTCCAGCCTCGCCGCTTACCGAGGCCTGCCCAGAAGCGCCGTCTACAGCGGATCCAAGGCCTATCTCTCCACCTTCCTCGAGTCGCTGCGCGTCGACCTGCGGGGCTCGGGCATCGCGGTCACCGACATCCGCCCGGGCTATGTCCGCACGACCCTGACGCGCGACAACCAGCGCATGCCCATGGCGATGGAGGCCGACGACGCGGTCCGGGAGATCGCCCACGCCATCGCCGTACGGAAGGCCGTGCACGCCTTTCCGGTGGCCATGGCGATGGGCGTGCGATCGGTCGCCGCCCTGCCCAACGCGCTGTACGACGTCCTCGCCAAGCGCATGCTCTGACGGGAGCCCCACGCGCTTCGGTGTCCGGGCGACACCGTCTCGACGCCTTGGGCGGCGTTGCTCGGCGCTCAGATCTGGGCCTCGGCATCGAGCGAGCGCCAAAGGTACCAGCTCGCGACCGTGCAGTACGGACGGTACCGCTCCCCGAGAGCGCGCATGGTCTTGCGATCGGGCAACGCGTCGAGCCCCCGTAGGCGGGCCACCCCCTTGCGGATCCCGAGATCGTCTTCGGGCCACACGTCCAGGCGCCCCAGGTGGAACATCATGAACATCTGCGCGGACCAGCGACCGATGCCCCGCACCTCCACCAGGCGCTGCACCAGCGCCTCGTCGTCGAGCGTCGCCAAGTGTCCGAGGGGCAGACGCCCCGACACCACGTGCCGACAAAGGTCCTCGAGCGCGGCCTGCTTCTGCCGCGAGACGCCGGCCTTCTTCAGCCGGGCGGGGTGTGTGGCCAGGATGGCCTCGGCGCTCGGAAAGCCCGACCCGTCGAACAACGCACAGAACCGGCCGAAGATGGTCGAAGCCGCCTTCCCGCTGAGCTGCTGCCAGATGATCGAGCGTGCCAGCGCCTCGAGCTCGCTGCTCGCTCGTGCGTGGCGCATCGCGAATCGACCGACCCGGTCGATCACCGACGCGAGCGCCGGATCGGCGTCGCGCAGCCAGGCGAGCGCGCCCCGGGGCAACCGCACCGGCAAACCCTCGGACAGCTCCGCAGGCGGAGGTTTCGCAGCGCGCCGCCGAGACGTCGTCTTCGACGCCCCCGATCGCGGACGCGCCTGGTCGTCGGACTTTTTCTTCTTCGGCGCGGCGCGCTTGGACGATTTCGCAGTGCGTGCGGCGGTGACCATGATTGCCCCCGATGTGGCCGCGGCGTATCGTCGCAACCGATCGACGAGGAGCATGGCCGTGAGCGAACAGGCACGCAAGGCAGCGCAGGTGGTCCGAGCACGCGCCGGAGATCGAAGTCCACGCGTCGGGCTCATCCTCGGCTCGGGGCTCGGAGGCCTCGCCGACGCCATCCAGGACGCGGTCACTTTCCCCTACGCCGAGCTCCCGGGCTTCCCTGCCCCCACGGTCGCCGGTCACAGCGGGCGCTTGCTCGTCGGCCGACTCTCCGGCATGGAGGTCGCCTGCCTGCAAGGTCGCGTCCATCTGTACGAGGGCCACCCCCCGAGCACCGTCAAGACCCTGGTCCGCACCCTTCGTTTGCTCGGCTGCGACACCCTGGTGGTCACCAACGCCGCGGGCGCCCTCGATCTCGATGCGCAGCCGGGGAGCCTCATGCTCATCACCGACCACATCGGCATGCAGGGTCCGTGCCCTCTGGTCGGACCCAACGACGACGACTTCGGCCCCCGCTTCCCCGCCATGACCGACGCGTACGATCCCATGCTCGCCGAGCGCTTGCGCGGCTGCGCCCGCCGGCTGGGGATCGCGCTGCGCGAGGGCGTGTACCTGGCCACGCTGGGCCCTGCTTCGAGACGCCGGCCGAGATCCGCGCCTACAAGATCCTGGGTGCGAACGCGGTCGGCATGTCGACCGTCCCCGAGGTCGTCGTCGCGCGGCACTGCGGGATGAAGGTCGCGGGCATCTCGGTGCTCACCAACCTCGGCGCGGGCCTGAGCGACGAGGTCCTCAGCCACGAGCAAACGCTTCACTTCGGACGCCTCGCCGCCGCCGATTTGCAGCGGCTGGTGCTCGCCTTCCTCGACGGCCTTCCCGTCTGACCCACGCCGGCCGTTCCGGCCGTGAGGACGACGACACCGGCGCCCCCGTTCGTTCGATGCGCGCGGTCGAAATGCACGACGCACGTGCTCGCCTCGGCGCTCGCCCTTCGCAGCCCTGCGTTCTTGGGGCACACTCGCTCCTCCGGGTACGCGCAACGGCCGCGCACCGCGAGGGATCCCCATGGCCCAGGGTGAAACGAAATCGCAGCCGCCCAGTCACGTTCGTCCGGTGCCCTCACCCGAGTCCGAAGCCGCGTCGGGCCACCGACGCAATCCCGGCATGCCGCTGGATCTCGAGTGGGTGCGCGACGTCCGGGTCAACCGCAGCGCGGTCGAACGGCGTGCGGCCACCCTGCCCCCTCGCCGCAGCATCAAGAAGGCCTGGCAAGCGGCTTGGCTGCTCCGCGCCATCACCCTCATCGACCTGACCACGTTGTCGGGCGACGACACGCCCGGCCGGGTTCAGCGCCTGTGTGCGAAGGCCCGTCGCCCCCTGCGTCGCGACCTGCTCGAGGCGCTCGGCGTCGAGCACCTCGGGATCCGGACGGCCGCCGTGTGCGTCTATCACGAGATGGTGCCCGTCGCGGTGCGGGCGTTGGAGGGCAGCGACATCCCGATCGCCGCCGTGTCCACCGGGTTCCCCCACGGGCTCTCCCCCCTGCGCCAGCGCATCGAGGAGATCGAGGCCTCCGTGGCCGCCGGTGCGAAAGAGATCGACATCGTCATCACGCGCGCCCACCTGTTCACCGGCAACTGGAAAGCGTTGTACGACGAGGTCAAGGCCTACCGCGAAGCGTGCGGCGACGCCCACATGAAGGCCATCCTCGCCACCGGCGACCTCCGGGTGCTCCGCAACGTCGCCCGCGCCAGCTTGATCTGCATGATGGCCGGGGCGGACTTCATCAAGACCTCCACCGGCAAGGAGGCGCAAAATGCCACGCTCCCGGTGAGCCTGGTGATGGTCCGCATGATCCGGGCCTATCTCGAGCGCACGGGCGTGCGCGTCGGCTTCAAGCCCGCCGGGGGGATCCAGCAAGCCAGGCAGGCCCTCGCCTATCTCGCCCTCGTGAAGGACGAGCTCGGACGCCCGTGGCTGGAGCCCGAGCTGTTTCGCTTCGGCGCCTCGGGGCTCCTGACCGACATCGAGCGCCAGCTCGAGCACTTCGTCACCGGCCGCTACTCGGCCGCGTACCGCCATCCCATGGCCTGACCCCAGACGTTCTTCCGCCCCGCGAGTGTCACCGTGACCGACGTCGCCAAGATCTTCGAGAGCATGGAGTACGGCCCCGCGCCCGAGAGCGCCGCCCCGGCGCTCCGCTGGCTGGAGAGCCACCAAGGTCGATTCGGCCTGTTCATCGACAATGCCTGGGTCGAGCCCGCCGACCAGATCTGGTTCGACTCGATCGATCCCAGCAACGGCAAGGTGCTTGCCAAGGTCGCCCAGGCGACCCAGCGCGACGTCGATGCGGCCGTCGCCGCCGCCCGTCGCGCCCAACCCGAGTGGGCGGCGCTCGGCGGCCCCACGCGGGCGCGCTATCTGTACGCCCTCGCCCGCCTCGTCCAGCGACACTCCCGCCTCTTGGCCGTCCTCGAGACGATGGACAACGGCAAGCCCATCCG
>CAZYSW010000114.1:8902-13887 GCA_964650105.1 uncultured Nannocystaceae bacterium | reverse complement strand
ACCCGACAGGACATCCAGCTCCATTTCGTCCACATCGACGACACGCCCGACCTCTTCCGGCGTCTGGCGGCGGTGGGCATCACGACGCGAGAGGCTTGCGGCAACTCGGTCCGCAACGTGACCGCGTGCCCCGTGGCGGGCGTTTGCGGGGGCGAGGCCTTCGACGTCAGCCCGTACGCCAAGGCGCTGGCCTACTTCCTCCTCGGACATCCCGATACCCAGGACTTCGGGCGCAAGTTCAAGATCGCGTTCGCGGGGTGCATCGAAGAGGCTTGCGGCCTCGCCCACATCCACGACGTGGGACTCGTGGCGCGCACGCGACCGACCGCCGACGGCGGGGTCGAGCGGGGCTTCGTCTTCATGGTCGGCGGCGGGCTGGGGGCCGTGCCTCAGCAGGCCCTGGTCCTCGACGATTTCGTCGGTGAGGACGAGCTGCTACCGCTGACCCAGGCGGTCTGCCGCGTCTTCGCCCGGCACGGCGAGAAGGCCAATCGCATGCGCGCGCGCCTCAAGTTCTTGGTCAAGAGGCTCGGCCTGGAGGAGTTTCGCCGGCTGGTGCTCGAGGAGCGAGCCCGCATCCCCGAGGACGAGCGATGGACCACCTACAAGGCCGAGATGGCCCCGCACGACCAGCCGCTCAAGCCGCCCTCCACGTTCATCCGCAAGGCCGGGGACGCGGCGTTCGATCGATGGTACGCGACCAACGTCAGGCCGCAGCGTCAGCCCGGCTATTCGGTGGTGACCGTCACCTTGCCGCTCGGCGACTTCACGGCCGACCAGGCGCGTGCGCTGGCCGACATCGCGCGCGAGCTGACCGGCGACACCATCCGCCTCACGGTGGAGCAGAACCTGCTCTTCCGGTGGGTGAGCAACGCCGACATCCCCGTGTTGTTCGCGCGTTTGCAGGCCATCGGCCTGGCCGAGCCCGGTGCGGGGAGCATCGTGGACGTCACGGCGTGCCCCGGCACCGACACCTGCAAGCTGGGGATCTCCGCATCGCGCGGTCTGGCCGGAGAGCTCCGCGCGCAGTTGGCCCAGCGCGGGGTCGAAGCCGACCAGGCGATCGGCGATCTTCGGATCAAGGTCAGCGGCTGCTTCAATTCCTGCGGCCAGCACCACATCGCCGACCTGGGCTTTCTGGGCGTCGGTCGCAGCGTCGGCGGGCGCCGCGTGCCGCACTTCCAGGTGGTGCTCGGAGGGCAGTGGAGCCACAACGCGGGAGCCTACGGGCTGGCCGTGGGAGCCGTTCCCTCCAAGCGGATCCCCGAGGTGGTCGACCGGCTCACCGCCCGCTACGTGAGCGACCGGGAAAAGGGTGAGTCGTTCCAGGCGTTCATCGCTCGCATCGGAAAGAAGGCAATTCGGGAGCTGTTGGCCGATCTCATGGATGTGCCCCCGTACGAGGTGGCCCCCGACCTCTACCGGGACTGGGCCGATCCTCGCGAATACAGCATCTCGGACATCGGCACGGGCGAGTGCGCCGGCGAGATCGTCTCGGTGGCGCGCTTCGGGCTGTCCGATGCCGAGCGCAAGGTCCTCGAGGCCTCCGACCGACTCGATCGGGGAGACGCGGCGGAGGCCAGTCGGGGTGCGTTCGATGCCATGTTGACCGCGGCCAAGGCCTTGATTCGTACCCAGACCTTCGACGTGCCGGACACCGTCGAGGCCGTGACCGACGAGTTCCGCAAGCGATTCCACGACACCCGGCTGTTCGAGAGCCACTTCGGCCACTACTTGTTCCGCCAGGCCAAGGCCCAGAACACCGTGGTGGATCTGGACGACGCCCATCAACGCGTCGAAGAAGCGCAGGTCTTCATCGAGGCCGCGTATGCCTGCGACGATCGCCTACAGCAGGTACAGGCCCCCGCGGCGGAGTAAGTCACCATGCAAGCCTCACAGATCAGCTTCAAGATCTACTTTGACGCGCAGAACGTGCAGATCGAGGACTTCATTCCGGTCTTCCACGGCTGGATTCGCGACCGCAAGCTCGACGACGACGTCACCATCGACGTGGCGGACTATGCTCACGTGCCCGAGGGCCCGGGCGTCCTTCTCGTATGTCACGAGGGACACTACGTGGTCGAGCGCCGCCAGGGGCGGTGGTCGTTGAGCTACAACCGCAAACGCGGAGGCGTCGGAGACGACCTCGACCTCCGGCTCGGCACGTCGTTGCGGCGTGTGGCCACCGCTGCCCGCCTGCTGCGGGACGACGCCACGCTGTCGGAGAAGCTGCGGTTCGCGACCGATGCGCTGCAGCTTCGGGTGCAAAACCGCCTGCACGCCGCGAACGACGACGCCACCCTCGCGGCGATCGAGCCCGACCTCCGCCGCCTGCTGACGTCTCGCTACGGTGACGCGACCATCGAGCTGCGCCGCCGGGGGGAGCCCCGAGAGCTGTTCACGGTCGACATCCAGGCCGAACGGAGCCCGCCGCTCGAAGCGCTCGCCGGGCTTTGACCCGTCAGCGACCGAGCCGGGTCCGGGCCTTGCCCCGGCGCAAGATGTGCTCGAAGTGCGCGCGGCTCACCGGTTGGACCGACAGCCGGCTGCGCTGGAGCAGGACCATCCCCTCGAGCTTCGGGTCCTCCCGCATCTCGGCCAAGGTGACCTCGCGCGGAAGCTTCTCGACGAACTCCACGTCGACCATGTCCCAGCGCGGCCGATCCGGGGTGGACTTCGGATCGTGATAGGGGCTGTTCGGATCCCACGCCGTGTGGTCCGGATAGGCCTCGCGACACACCCTCGCCACACCGACGACGGCGGGGACCTTGGTGCTGGAGTGATAGAAGAGGACGAGGTCTCCGACCTTCATCGCCCTCATGTTGTTGCGGGCCTGGTAGTTGCGTACGCCGTCCCACGGCGCCCGACCCTCGCGCGCGAGGTCGTCGATGGAGAACACGTCCGGTTCGCTCTTGATGAGCCAGGTTTGTCTCGCGGCGCCGACCATGCGCCGATGATAGGCCGCGGGGCGACGAACGAAAATGCCGGCGAGCCGCCGCGCCGGCGTATGCGTGCACGACCAGGGCTCGGCAGCGCGCCGATTCGAGGCGATGGGCGGATCAGGGACGCGCCGCCGGCAGGACGCGAAGCAGTCCTCGCACGCGATCGGGAAACCCATGCACGGACACCGAACCGTCCTTGTCGATGCGGACTTCCGCGTGGTTGGGTCCGAGCCACAGGTCGGGATCTCGGTATCGCGCGGTCCGGTGGAACAGTCGCTGGTTCGCCGAACCGATGAAGCGCCTCCGCCGTTCCACGCGGCGGGGGTCGTAGCGACCGTCGACCAGCGTGTCGACGGCCGACCACAATCGGTCGAACCCCCGCAGGCGTCGCGCCTCGGCCCAGCGCAGCCCGGTGAACACGATCACCCCCAGTCCCATGGCCTGCACGCCCTCGCACAGGTGAGTGAGGGGAACGATCTGCTCCATCGGCTCCCCGCCGAGCACGGTGATGCCCTCGATGCGCTCCCGGATCCGGGCGCGATGCACCGCGTCCAGCAGCTCGTGCACCGATCGCTGCCGGCCGCGGCCCCGCTCGAAGAGTTCGGGGTTGCAGCATCCCGGGCAGCGCAGGCTGCAGCCCTGCACCCACAAGGCCACGCGCCGGTGGGGCCCTTCGGCCTCCGTGCAGGGGACCAGGGCCGCGACCTCGAGCTCGTCGTCGCTCGTCGGGAGGTCCGGGAACAAGGGGCGCGAGGGTGCGGCCGGAGCCGGACGAGCCCGACGAGTCACTTCTGGAGGTACCGATTCAGCCACCCGAGAACCTCGTCGTGCCACTGCAAGGAGTTCGCGGGCGCGAGCACCCAGTGGTTCTCGTCGGGGAAGTACAAGAACCGACTCTCCACACCGCGACGCTGCAGGGCAGTGAACGCCGCCAGTCCCTGGGTGGGCGGAACGCGGTAGTCGAGACCGCCGTGGATCACGAGCATGGGCGTCTTCCAGTTCTTCACGTGCAGGACCGGGTTGTGCTTCTCGTGGGCCTTCGGCGCATCGTGGTAGGGCGCGAGGTGCTCCCATTCCGGGAACCATAGTTCGTCGGTGGCGTAATACATGATCCGGTTGTCGAACACGCCGTCGTGGTTCACCAGGCAGCGGAACCCGTCGGGCCACTTGCCGGCGATCCAGTTGATCATGAACCCGCCGTAGGACGCCCCCAACGCGCAGGCACGATCGGTGTCGATGAACGGGTATCGGGCGCCGACCTCGGCGAGCCCTTTTTGCAGGTCGACGAAAGGTTTGCCACCCCAGTCGTCGCGAATCGAATCCGTGAAGGCCTGCCCGTAGCCGGTCGACCCGTGGAAGTCGATCATCACCACCGCGAAGCCCGCCCCCGCGTACACCTGCGGGTTCCAGCGGTAGTGAAAGTGGTTGCCGAACGATCCCTGCGGGCCGCCGTGGATGAGGAACGCGAGCGGGTACCGCTCGCCCTCCACCCGATCGACGGGCTCGACCACGTAACCGTAGACCGTGTCACCGCCGGCGCCTTTGAACGAAAATTGCTCGTAGGCACCCATCTTGGCGGCCTCCACCTTCTCGGCGTTGATGCGCGTCAAGGGCGTGGGCGTCGGCGTCGGCGCAGCGGGAACCGGCCAGGGAAGGGTGAAGAGCTCGGCGGGGTGATGCAGATCGTCCCGCGCGAACACGAGCACGTCGCCGGCGCGTTGGGGCCCTGCGATTGTGCCCTCGTCCAGCAGCTTGGTGACCTCGCGGGTCTCGAGGTTCACCGAGAACAGCGACCTTTGCCCGACGTCATCGGCGGTGACCAGCACGTGGTCGTCGTCGGCGAACGCGACGTCGGCGACCGATCGATCCCAAGCCTCCGTCACGGCGATGGTCTCGCCGTCGGGCCAGGTCCGCGACATGAGGACGAACCGGTCCGCCTCGTAGCCCGGTCGTTTCATGGCCGTCCACACCAGTCGCTTGCCGTCGGGTGAGAACACCGGGTGGGTATCCCAGGCCTCGTTGTCGGCGGTCAGGTTGACCGGC
>CAZYSW010000114.1:0-8892 GCA_964650105.1 uncultured Nannocystaceae bacterium | reverse complement strand
TTTCGCGCCTCCCCGCCCTCGATCGAGACGGCGAAGAGGTCGAAGTTCGTCGACCACGGTTCTTCGCGTCCCGCCACCTTCGCCGTGTAGACCAGGGTCTTCCCGTCGGGGGAGAACGCCAGCTCCTCGGGGCCGCCGAAGGGCTTGGAAGGGACGTCCGCGTCGAGCCCGGCCGTGAGATCGACGGGCTCCCCCCCGTCGAGGGGCATGACGAACAGGTGCGAACACCGACCGTCCTTCCACGTGTCCCAGTGGCGGACGAACAGGCGGTCGTAGACCATGCCCGTCGCCGGATCCTTCTCGTCGGACTCCAGGCGCGCCTTGGTGCAGGCGAGATCTGCACAATCGATGAAGACCTCGGTCGTGAAGGCGATGTGCGTGCCCGTCGGGGACAGCAGGAGATTCCCCACCGGCAGCGGCAGATCGGTGACCTGGACGGCCTCTCCCCCCGCGCGCGGCACCTTCCAGATCTGCGGCGTTCCGCTCCTCGACGACACGAAGTAGATCGTCTCGCCGTCCGGAGAGAAACGGGGCTCCCCGTCGGAGGCGGGATCGCGGGTGAGCCGCCGTGGCTCGCCTCCGGCTGTCGGCACGATCCACAGGTCCGTTCGCCCCTTGTTGGCGGCCAGGTCGGTCACCCTTCGTACGAACACCACGTCCTTCCCGTCGGGCGACACCGCGTGACCGCTGATTCGATCCATCGCCAGGAGATCGCGGGCCGAGAACGGGTGCGGGGTGGTCGGGGCGATGGGCGACGGATCGGCGACCGGCTCGTCGGGAGGGGCTTCGGACGGAGTGTCGCCAGGTTCGGGTGCGGCCGCGGGAGGGGAGGGGGCTTGCTCCTTCGGCGCGCCCGTCTGCGTCGGCGGGGTGGAGCAGGCGAGGGTCGTGCACACGGCGAGGCCGAAGCGACGCCACTTCCGAACGGGACCGTGAAGACGCATGCGCTCGCGAGGGTAGCTCACCCCCGGTGGTCGACGGGCCCCGACGAGGATCCCCCGAGCCGTTCGCGGGCGTCGACGAGAAACGCAGGTCAGCGCACGTACGAAGCTGCGCGTTCGGAGCTCCGCCGGAGGCGACGAGCACGGCGACGCTTCAAAATCGTGCCTCAGCTCACAGGGCAGGCCGGACACCGACGTCCGCCGCAGGCGCGAAGTGCCACTGCCCGTCGGCCCTCCAGAGGCTGCCGGCCACATCGAACCGAAGCTCGATGCGGACATCGTGCTCGATGCTCCACAGCCCGTCGATCTCCAGCGCGTTCTCCACGACCACGACCTCGGCGTCACCACCGGCGCCGGAGACCCGCACGTCTCCGATCACCACGGCGAGCGCATCGTAGTGCTCGAGCCCCAGCGGCACCTCGGGGAACGCCACGTTCATCGCGGGCTGCACGAGGTCGACCACGGCGGTCTCGCTCCCCAGGAGCAACCAGGCGTCGTCGTTGGGGCGATGAAGTCGCACGTCCACCACCTCGATCTCGACGGCATCGACACCGGCCGGGGGCGACGGATCCATCGCGCCGATCGCGACCTCGGCCACCGCCGTGGGACGGCCGACCCAGTCCGCCGTCTCGGGCAGCAACGCAAGGTCGCACCCCATCACGAACACGAACGCAGTTGCGAGAACACGTTGCATCGACGCCTCTCGCCACCCCATCGCCCACCACGACGAAACCTTGAGCCGATCCGACCCGGACCCGAACCCCAACCCCAACCCGAACTCCGGAACCGGAAACTGGACTCGGAGCCCGGAACCGGACCCCGCAACTGGACCTGGAACCGGAGCCCGGAACTGGAACTGGAACCGGAATTGGGCCTGGAACCGGAGCCCGGAACTGGAACTGGAACCGGAGGCGGAGTCGGAATCGGGGCCCCGGAGCCCGAACCGGAGCAGGAACCGCAAAACCGGAACGCGGGACCAGAACCCGGGGCGGCCGGGGTCAGTTGCAGCGGGTGCACGCCTGGCTGGCGACTTCGCACTGGTCGGCGGCGCGGGTGCAGGCCTGGGCGTAGCGAGGATCGTCGGGGTGGCCTTCGGCCAGGTCGCAGATCCGGGCTTCGAGCTCGCAGGCGATCTGGGCCAGCTCGCAGATCCGCTCGCAGCGGGTCGATGCCTTGCGGGCGCGTCCATCCATCGAAGAGCGGCGCTTCGATTCGCCGAAGGTCACGGTGGGCGCGGCGGGAAGGGCATGGCCGTCGGCTTGGGACGGGGGCGCCTCGGGGGCCGAGGGGGCGAGCTCGTCGGTGGCTTCTGCCTCGGGCGCGGCGTCTTCGGGTTGCCGTTCGGCGTACGAACGCTCGGGCGTTGCCGCGCCGGGTGTCGCGGGGCTGGTGGGGTGGGCATCCGCGCGCGCGACCACGATGCCGGCCGCTTCCAGCTCGGCGGCGTTGTGGGCCAGGAGCGCTTCGTAGTCGGCGAGCGAGCCGGCTCGAGGAACGACGGTATCGGGGTGATCCTTCTTGCAGCCGCTCACGCACGCCGCCGAGCCGGCGAGCACGCTCGCCAGCGCGATCCAGGTACGCCACCGATCGCGTCGGCGGCCGACCTCATCGGCTGCAAGCACGGCACGCCTCCGATGCAGTCTCACAGTCTCGCCCGGCCCGGCCGCACAGGTCCGCGTAGCGAGCCTCGTGGGGATGTCGCCCCGCGAGGTCGCAGATCCTCGCTTCGAGGTCGCAGATCGCCTCGGCCAGGGCGCATCGACGTTCGCAGGCGTTCTCGGAAGGGCCGGCGCCGGCCTGGATCTTGCTCGGGTCGTCGTCGCTCTCGATCGCTCGAGCACCCTGGCGGAACACGACGCCCGCGGCACGAAGCTCGTCCTCGAGCGCGGTGAGCTCCTCTTCCAGCGGGTCGGGTGCGTCGCGGGCCGGGCCCTCGTCGTCCGCGAGCGCGTCGGCACCGTCCATGGATTCGGCCGCGGCATCGAGCGCGGCCGGCGACGCGGTGGCGCCTTCGCTGGCCCTTTTGGCGCACGCGCCGGCGAGAAGAAGGGATGCGAGGATGATCGAGGCGCGCAGGTTCACGGAACGGGCTCTCCGAGCTCGGCATCGAGTAGAACACGATTGATGTCGAGTGCGCGCTCGTAGGACCGCAGCGCGTCGTCGTCTCGCCCCAGCGCCTCGAGGATCTCGCCTTCGAGGGCGATCAGGCGGGCCGTGAAGGGATTGGCGTCGATCGGGTCGAGCTCGGGACCCAGCCCCTCGCGCGCGATCGCGAGCAGCTCGTCGGGTGATTTCGGGGCGACCTCCGGATGGTCGAGCCGCAGCCGCAGCAATCGTCCATAGACGTCGTGGCGCAGTTGCACCGCGGCCTGGCCTCCTTCTTCGAGCGTGGGCCAGGCCTGGTCGCGCAGCGCCTCCAGGGCCTCGATGGCGCCGGCCCAATCCCCTCGCTTCTCCAGCAGGTCGATGCGGCGATGCTCCGCCTCCAGGAGCTGGCCCAACGCCACGAGCATCTCGGGTCGTTCGGGCGCGAGCCGACCCGCCTGAGCGAGGCCGACGAGCATCGACCCGCCGCCGATCACGATGCCCAGCAACAAGGCCAGCACGCTCCGGGATCGCGAAGTCACGGCGCACCTCCAGCGGAGTCTTCCGGGGTCGTCACGCGAGCGAGGAGGGCATGACGGAGGTCGGTTCGCCGCGCGTCGATCTCCCGAGCCAGGTCGTCTCGTGCACCGGGGGCCAAAAGGGCGAACTGTTGCTCGAGCGCCGCCGCGGGAGACGACGCCTCGGCGATCTCCGGACCCGTCTCGGCGCCGTCGTCGGCCGGAGATTCGGGCCAGATCACCACCAGGATCGCCGCGGCGGCGAGGGCCGCCACCGCCGTCCCACCCCACCCGAAGTGCCGGCGCCACCAGGGCAGGGGCGTCACCTCACGATCCACGTCGGCCCAGATGCGGTCGAGCGCGGACGGGTGCAGCGGCTCGGGCGCCCGCGCGTGCCGGAGCAGATGCACGATCGCGAGCTCGGCCTCCACGCTTCCGAGCTCGCCCTCGGCTCGTTGGCCGCGCCGCAGGGCCTCTTCCCATTCGGGATCGAGGACCCCGGGGGACGGTGTGCTCGGCCGCTGGTGTTCGTTGCTAGGCATGGTTCTTCACCCGAGGGGGGCCGCGCTCGCGCGCGGGAGCTCGGTTCCGGCGCGGCCGCCGGCGCCCGTGGCTGTCGTGCTCGGACCCGGAACGCCCCCCGGGCGAGCACGCTTACGCCGACGGTATCGCGTCGGCGGACGCCCAACGAGGGGTTGCGTCGGGGGGCGCGGGAGCCCCCGCAGCGGGTCTCGGAAGGCGACGATCGCGGTCCTCACGGCGTTCCTCGCAGATGCACGCCCTGCTTTTCGCAGGCCTGCCGAAAGGCCCGACACGCCCGAAACAAAAGCACGTCGAGCGTACCGATCTTCACCTCCAGCCGCTCGGCGCACTCTTCGCGGCTTCGGTCTTCGAGCAGTCGCAGCCTCAGCACGGTGGCGTAGCGGGGATTGATGGTGTCGAGCACCGCCTCGATTCGAGCGCGCAGTTGCTCCCGCTGGATCTCCTCCTCGCCGGCGTGCTCGACGTCCCCGCACAGCGCCTCGACGTGCTCCGCAAAGGCACCACGCAGCCGCTGGCGACGACCCGAGGCGCGCAGCAGATCGCGCGCCTTGTTCTTCGCGAGGACCTTGAGCCACCCGTAGATTCCGGGCTCGCGCCAGGTGTAGTCGGGCAGCGCTCGATGAGCGGCCAAGAAGGTCTCGCGCAGACAGTCGTGGGCGTCGTCGCGGTCGCCGAGCATCGGCACGAGCACGTACCCGTACAGGACTGGTGCGTAGGCCCGATAGATCTGCTCGAACGCCCGCTTGTCGCCTCGTCGTGCCCGCTCCACCACGGCCCATTCGTCGGGCAACGGTTGCGGGCGGCGGCTCACGCGAGGAGGGTATCGCACGCGCCTGCGGCGTACACGTTCGGGTCGGCGTCGACGAGCCGCCCGAGGTCCCCGGATCGTGGCAGGTTCGGGGGGTGCCCCGTTTGGACATCCTGCTCGCGCGCAACCTCGACATGTCGCGCCGCGAGATCGCTCGCCTGATCCGGAACCGTCGCGTGCGGGATCCCGCCGGGGAGCTGCTCGACGATCCCCGGGTCAACCTGACCCCGACGACGCTCCCGGTCGACGTCGTCGTGGACGGTCGCACGGTCCGCTTGCATCACCGGATCGACGTCTTGCAGCACAAGCCGCTCGGGGTGGTGACCGCGCTGCGCGACGCTCGACACGCCACGGCCTTCGACGTACTGCCGCCGCTGCCGCTGCGCCGCGAGCTGCGGGCCGTGGGGCGGCTCGACAAGGACACCACCGGGCTCTTGCTGTGGACCACCGACGGCGCGCTGGTGCATCGCCTCACCCACCCCCGCTATGCGATCGCACGGGTGTACGAGGCGGCCCTCGCCGGTCCCTTCCGCGATCCCGACCCCACGCTCGTCCTCGAGGACGGCCACCGCCCCCGCATCGAGTCGTTCGAGCGACCCGCACGCGAGGACCTCCACCCCGGCCTCGTCGTTCCGCCCCACGCGAAGGCCTTTGCGCGCATCGGTATCGTGGGTGGGCGCTTCCACGAGGTCCGCCGCATCTTCGCGGCGTTGGGCACCGAGGTCCTGGGCCTGTGTCGCACGCAATACGGTCGGCTCGTCCTGCCCACGGATCTACCCCCGGGGGGCGCGTTCACCATCGATCTCAAGACTCCGTTCGCGAACCTGCACCCCGAGCCCTGAGCCGCACCGTTTTTCGTCAGCGTCTCCCGGGCTCGGCGAGAGCCCGCATCGGCAAGCACCGACGAACCTCGTCCATGCTCGTGACCCCGTCCTCCACGAGCGCGAGCGAATTCTCGAGCAGCGAGCGCATGCCTCCCGCGAGGGCGCGTTCTCGCACGACCCCGCCCGGAGCACCTTCTGCGATGGCGTTGGCGAGCGACTGATCGACGGCGAGGACCTCGAAGACCCCGACTCGATTCCGGAAACCTCGACCGTGACAGGCGTCGCAGCCCGTCGATCGGTAGAGGTCGAAGCGTCGTCCGATGCGATCGAACACCGCCTGCGCGAAAGCGTCGGGGCTGGCCGGCTCGCGACACGTCGGGCACAGTCGGCGCAGGAGCCTCTGACACACGACGCCGAGCAGAACCTCCGCGGCGGAACCCACGGCCCGGCGATTCCGAAGCAGCTCGATCGCCGCCGACGTGTCGGGGCACATGAAGCCCGCCAACACCAGGCGGCCCCGATGGGCCGCCTGCAAAGCGAGGTCCAAGGTTCGCTCCTCACCGATCTCGTCGAGCATCAGCACGTCCGCGTCGTGGCGCAGCATGGATTCCAAGAGCGGGTGGGGATCCGCTCCGGGGGGCGCGACAGTCTGCACCACGGAGGCGAAGCGGTGCTCGATCCGCGGCTCCAGCGTGAGCACCTTCTTGCTCGTTCCACCCAGCCGATCGAGCATGGCGTACAGCGTCGTCGTCCGTCCGCTCCCCTCGGGCCCGGCCACCGCCACCAGCCCCTCGGGGCTCCACAGCATGGCCCGCACGAGCGCCAGCTCTTCGCCGGCCAGGCCGAGCTCGGGCAGCGCCGCGAGGGCCAACGGTCGCGCGCCCAGGCGCACGACGAGGTCTTCGCCATCGGCGTGGGGCAGGGCGGTGACCTCCATGCGGGCGGCCCGTTGCGTTCCACCTTCGTTCAGCCACACCGTCAACGTCCCGGTGCGCGGGAGGGCGGCCTCGCGGTCGAGACCCGCCGCCTCCACCAGCTCGGCGGCGGTCTCACGCCACAGATCCGGGGTGAAGTCGGCGCTGAAGGGGTGCAACACGCCGTCTACGCGGATCCGCGCCCACCAGTTTTGGTCCCGCTCCTCGATGTGCAGGTGCGTGGCGCCGGCCTCGAGCGCCTGCACGAGCACGCGCGCGGTCTTCGTCGGCTCGACGCTGGTGGTCGCATCCGCCTCCATCCGGACCATCAGCGGCTCGGTCCCGCCGGCCACGCGGGCGCGCCCGTATCCGATGTCGAGGGCCTGATGCACCTGCTGCGCGGTGAGCCGCACCGGCTCGATGGGGCGACGCAGAAACGACGAGAGCGTCTCCACCAGCTTGCGATCGTCGGGATCGGCCATGCCGACCGTGGCGGGAGCGTCGGCCGCCTTCTGCAAGACACCGAGGACCACCACCTGCTTGCGCCGACAAAACCCGTAGCCGAGGCACTGCACCGAGCGCGGATCCACGACGTACCGCGCCAAGTCGTCCGGCGGTTGCTCCGTCGATGGAGGTGCGTCGGTCATCCTGCAGCGTCGGGTTTGGAGGGGCGGCCGTCCTGGCGCAGGGTGCTTTCCAACCACGCCTCGATCTGCGCCGCGCGTTCGAGATCGGGCGACTTGCCCTTCGCGAACGTATCACGAGCCTTGGTGGCGAGCTCGCGGGCACGCGGCTGGTCGCGCCCCGTGGCTTGCAGAGCCTGGGCCAAAGCGAACTGGGTTTGTGCCAGCAGTCGGGGATCGAGCCCTCGACCGCCGCGCAGCTCCAGCGCACGCTCGAGCCGCGCGACGCCCTGTTGGGGATTGCCGGCCGCCACGTCGAGTCGCCCCAGGCTCGTGAGGGCGTATGCGACGTCGGGGTGGTCGTGGCCCCGCGTGGCCTCCCAGACCTCGAGCGCTCGCTGATGGTGCTCACGCGCCCGGCCCTCGTCGTTCCAGCGCTCGTAGATCTGTCCGATCTCGTGCAGCACGTTGGCGACGCGGGGATGCTTCCCCAGCCGCGCGACGAGCAACCCTTCGATCCGCTTCTTGTGCTCGATCGCCGGGCCGTACTCTTCGTGTGCGAGGTGAATCGCCGCGAACTCCTCCAACAGGGGGACCAGGGAGAGATCCTCGGGGCCGGTGGCGTCCTCGACCAGCGAAATCGCGCCCTCGAGCGTCTCCCGAGCGTTCTCCGTGCGACCGCGCGCCTCCGAGACGCGAGCGAGCCCGGCCATGGCGACGGCGACCTCCGGATGCCGCGGGCCCCACAGCTCCGTAGTTTCGCGGAGGACGTCCTCGAAGAGCGTTTGGGCCTGATCCAGACGCCCCCGATGAACGAGGATGTCCCCCAGCGCTCGGCGGGCCTCGATGCGGCCGAGATCGGACGCGGGGGCGTCCGCGAACAGGTCGAGGGCCTGCTGGATGGAGGCCTCGGCCTTGTCGAGCTCACCGGTTCGATCGAAGAGCACCGCCATGTCGAGGCGCAAACGCGCCTCGAGGTGTCCACCCAGGCCGATGCGCTTGATCGCCGCCTCGGCGTGGCGCGCCCACGAGAAGCCCTCTTGGTGGTTTCGCATCTGTCGTCCCACCACGAACACGAGCTCGCGCAGCGCGGCCGCAGCGATGGCGTCGTGCTTGACGCTGGATGCCAACCAAGACGACTCCGACAGATTCTTTTCGGCTTCCTCTCCGTCTCCGCGCAATCCCTGGACCTGGCCCAGACGGAACCTCGCCTCGGCCACCACCGGCGGATATCCCCGCTCGAGGTGGGCTCCGTCCTCGGTCACCTCGGCCAGGACGGTGCGCGTCTCGAGGCTCGAATCGCCCGGTCGCGCGTCGCTGCCGTGCTCATCGGCGAGCGCGCGTGCGTCCGCGTACGCGGCGTCGGCCGAAGCAAGGGCTTCGTCGTACTTGCCGAGCGCGGCGAGCACCTTCACGCGAGCCAGCCGGGCGCGGATCTCCGCCACCGCCGCCGCCAGGGCTTCGCCCTGGGGAGGATCGACGGCGGCGGCGAGCGCTTCGGAGTCGGCGCACGCCGAAAGGGGGCTCAACCCGTACGCGGCCGCCACCGCCCGGGCCGCCACGCCGGCGCCGGCGCGGGCGAGCTCCTCCGCCAGCGCGTCGATCTCGTCGAGGCGCTCTCGTAGGCAGTTGTTGC